>CANQKJ010000088.1 GCA_947624465.1 uncultured Oscillospiraceae bacterium | reverse complement strand
ATCCAGGACTCCATGGAGAAGCAGATGCGGGCCGAGCGGGAGCGCCGTGAGGCCATCCTCCAGGCCGAGGGCCAGAAACAGTCCCAGATCCTGGTGGCCGAGGGCGAGAAGCAGTCCGCCATCCTCCGGGCCGACGCCGAGAAGCAGGCCGCCGTCCTCCGGGCGGAGGGCCAGAAGCAGGCCCGCATTTTGGAGGCCGAGGCGGAGGCCGAGGCCATCCTCAAGGTGCAGCAGGCCACGGCGGACGCCATCAAGCTCATCAACGAGGCCGACCCCGGCGACGGGGTCATCAAGATCAAGGCGCTGGAGGCCATGCAGAAGGTGGCCGACGGCAGGGCCACCAAGATCATCATCCCCAGCGAGCTGCAGGGGCTGGCGGGTCTGGCCGCCGGCGCCAAGGCGGTGTTCGACACGGTGGAGCCCAACCCGCCCGCCGACAAGAAGTAAACAGGTTGACAGTCAGCGGCGGAGGTCCATTCGGGCCTCCGCCGTTTTTTATGCGTTCAAATATTTGTCCTGATAGTACGCCAGCCAGCGGCGGAAGGTGGGGTGGTCGTCCCGGCGGATGCCCTTGGTGTAGTTGTGGGGCTGGAGGGCGGCGCTGTCGCTGACCTCCAGCACCGCCAGGGCGATGTTGGAGCAGTGGGCGGCCACACGCTCCAGATTGCCGATGTAGTCGTTGAAGATGAACCCCACCTCCAGGGTACACTCCCCGCTCTGGAGCCGGTGTATATGGCCCAGCTTCATCTGCTCCATCAGGGTGGAGATCACGTCCTCCAGGGGTTCCACCCTGGTGGCGGTCTCCGCGTCGTTGGTCTGCAGGGCGGTCTGGGTCAGGGAGAGGATCTCCCGCACGGCGTCGGCGCAGCGGGCCATATCCTCGTGCCCCTCGGTGGTGAAGACGATGTCCTTTTCGTGGGCCTCCTGGGCCAGCATGGACAGGTTCACCGCCCGGTCAGAGATGCGCTCCAGGTTGGTCAGACAGTGGAGGTACTCCGAGGACAGCACCGACTCCCGCTCCGAGAGCTGGCCGCCGCTGCCGCCCAGCCGCACCAGATATTTGCCCAGCCGGTCCTCATAGCGGTCCACCACGTTCTCCCTGCTCTGGATCTTCCCGAACTTTTCCGGGCTGAAGGTCTCAAACAGCTCCAGGGAGCGGTTCAGGTTCTTCACGGCGGCGGAGGCCATCAGCTGGATGGTCTTGCCGCTCTGCTCCAGGGCCAGGGGGGGATAGGCCAGGAAGCGCTCGTCCAGCAGGTTCTCCTCGTACTCCTCGTCCTCTCCGTCGGAGGGCTCGTCCCGTACGGTGGCCTTGGCCACCCGGACCATGGCCCCGGTGAAGGGGAGCTGGATGACGGTGGCGGCCAGCTTGTACACCGTGTTGGCCAGGGCGATGCCGAAGGCGGTGGCCGCCGTGCCCAGGAAGACGGAGCCGCCCATCAGGCTCAGCGCCCCGAAGGGGATCAGCATGATCACCGAGCCGAAGATGTTGAAGTACAGGTAGATGAGGGCGGTGCGTTTGCCGTCCTTATTGGCCCCCATGGCGGACAGCAGCACGGGGGCGCAGGCGCCGATGCCCATGCCCAGGATCATGGGGATAGCGGTGCGGTAGTCCACCGCCCCGGTGACGGACAGGGCCTGCAGGATACCCACGGCGGCGGAGTTGCTCTGGATGACGGCGGTGAACACCGCCCCGAAGAGCAGGGCCAGCGCCGGGTTGGACACCGCGCCGATGAAGTGGACGAAGGTGGGGCTCTCCTTGAGGGGGTCCATGGCGGCGCTCATGGTCTGCATACCGCTCATGAGCACGGCGAAGGCCAGCAGGATCAGGCCCACGTTCTTTTGGGTCTGCTTTTTGCAGAAGAAGAACAGGATGATGCCCGCGAAGGCGATGAGGGCGAACACGGTGGCGGAGGAAAAGCCCCCCTCGCCCTCTACGCCGGCCAAGGTCAGGACCCAGCCGGTGGCGGTGGTGCCGATGTTGGCGCCCATGATGATGCCTACCGCGTTGGAGAGCTGCATGATGCCCGAGTTGACGAAGCCGACCACCATCACCGTGGTGGCGGAGGAGGACTGGATGACCGCCGTCACCACCGCGCCCAGCAGCACTCCGCTGACGGGATTGGAGGTGAGCCGGCCCAGAACGGTCTCCATCCGGCCGCCGGCCACCCGCTTCAGCCCGTCCCCCAGCAGGGACATACCGAACAGGAAGAAGGCCAGTCCGCCCAGCAGAGAGATGATATCCGCGATGCCCATAGGAGGGGATCACCCTTTCAGAAGAGGATCAGTTCACGGGTCGCACCCGCATTTCCATCCACGATGCAGTATAACACACCCTCGGCGGTTTTCCCACACTTTTTTTATTTTCTCAGAAACGGACGGTTTCCGTCGGGACGGGGCGGCGGTTTTTGGGGAAAACGGCAAAACGGGAGGGCAGGTGGTCCTGCCCTCCCGCTGGGAGTGAAAGCAATGCGGTCAGCGCCGGCCGCCGCGGAAACCGCCGCCCCGGCTGCCGCCGAATCCGCTGGACCTGCCTCCGCCGAATCCGCCGGATCTGCCTCCTCCGAAACCGCCGGAGGGGCGGGAGGGACGGGTGGGACCGCTGCCGTAGCGGCCGCCGCCCACGCTGGTGCCCCGCCCGCCGTTAAAGCCGCCGGTAGGGGGCCGGTTCACCGGGGCGCCGGGCCTGGGAGCCGCTCCGGGTCTGGGGCCCATACCGGGCCGGGGACCGGGAGGCGGGGGAGGGGCCACAGGAGGCCTGGGCCGGCCGAAGCCGAAGGGCCGGTAGTGATAGTCGGGCCCGTAGTAGCCGCCTCGGTAGCGGCGGTAGCGGGCGCCCTCGCCCAGGCCCAGCAGAAGGAGAATGAGGACGATGACTACGATGGCGATCAAAGGTCCCATGTTCCGGCCTCCTTATCAGTAGTTGTAGGTGATCCAGTCCGCCAGGGCCTCGGAGATGTTCAGCGCGGCGTCGTTATAGTCGCCCCGGGCGAAGTCCCGCTCCATATACTCCCAGGCGTAGTCGGTGCAGTCCTGGTCGGAGAACCAGCCCACCAAATCGGCCCCCTGGACCAGATAGTAGTTTTCACCGGAGATATCCAGCACCACGATGAAGTCGGTGCCGCCCAGGTCGATGGCCTCGGCGTAGTCCATGGCGTAGTCGTGCAGGTCGTTCCCGCCGTAGTTGCAGGTGACCACGGCCACCGCGCAGTTATAGTCGTTGATCAGTTCGTCGTTGGTCTGCCCCAGCTTCCGCTCGGTGGAGGCGGAGAGCACGTTGGCGTCGTCATACACATAGGTGTAGGCGGTCACGGAGCCGGGGGCGGGGGCCGCGGGGCCGCCGGGGCCGGGCCTGTCGGAGGCCGATCTGCCCCGGAAGAGGCCGATGGCCACGGCGATAACGATGACCACGATGACGATGGACCAGGCCACCACGGGTTTTTTCAGTGTGTTCACAGTCGATCAGCCTCTCAGTTCCAGCAGCTTCTGCTTCAGCTCGCCCTCGATGCGGCCCAGTTCCTGCTCGGCGGCGGCCCGCTTCTGAGCGCCGTCCTTCTGGATCTGCATGACCTCGTCCAGGGTGGAGATGAGCTGCTGGTTGGTGTGCTGGAGGGTCTCGATGTCCACGATGGAGCGCTCGGCCTCCTTGGCGGTCTCGATGGTGCCCATTTTGAGCATATCCGCGTTCTTTTGCAGCAGTTCGTTGGTCATGTTGGTGACGGCGGACTGGGCGGCGGTGGCCTCCCGGGAGTGCTCCAGGCCCAGGGCCAGCACCATCTGGCTCTTCCACAGGGGGATGGTGTTCACCAGGGAGGACTGGATCTTCTCCAGCATGAGGGTGTCGTTGTTTTGGATGAGCCGGGTCTGGGGGCCCATCTGCACGGAGATCATCCGGGTCAGCTCCAGGTCGTGGAGCTTCTTCTCGAACCGGTTGCACAGGTTGGCGTAGTCGTTGTAGGCCTGGGCGTCCTCCTGGGCGCCGGTCTGGGAGGCCGTCTGTCGGAGCTGCTCCAGGGTCTCGGTGCGGGCCTTGTTCAGGGCCTTCCTGCCGGCCAGGATATACATGGTCAGCTCCTTGTAGTACTTGGTGTTCAGCTCATACATCTGGTCCAGCATGGCAATGTCCTTCATCAGCGTGACCTGGTGGTCCTCCAGCATGGAGGCGATCTTGTCCACGTTGACGCTGGCCTTGTCGTAGCTGGCCTTGAGGGCCACGGCGTCGTGCTTCTTCTTTTGGAAGAAGCCGAAGATGCCGGTCTTCTCCGGCTCGTCAAAGGTCTTCAGCTCCACCACCAGGGAGGACAGGGCCTGGCCCACCTCCCCCAGATCCTTGGTGCGGACGCTCCCCAGGGCCTTCTCGGAGAAGGAGGCCACGTTCTTCTGGGCGGCGGCGCCGTACTGGAGGACCACGGTGGAGTCGGTGATGTCGATCTTCTCGGCGAAGTCGTTGACCATCTTCTTCTCCGGCTCGGACAGCATGGAGTCGTCCAGCTGGACGGGCTCGACGGCGGGCTTGGCGGGCTTGGCGGGCTCGGCGGCGGCCTGGGCGGCGGCCCCGTCCAGAGACAGGCTGATGTCGGGGGCGGCGGGGGCCTGGGCGGCAGCGGCGGAAGCGCTTTCGGGCTCCAGGGTCAGTTCGGGGGTCAGGTTCAGATCGTCCATGTCAGTTTCCTCCGTTCAAAATCTATTGTTATTCGTTCAGCGGTCAGAAGTGGAGCTGGATGTCGTCGCTCTGGGCGGCGGCGGAACCGGACGCGGACGCCGTGTCCCCGGGGGAGGCGGCCCTGGCGTCGTTGATGTTCAGCCCCGCCAGGCCCTCCTGGGCCAGCAGGTTCTCCATCACGGTGATGTCGGTGGACACGTCCAGGGCCTCGGCCCCGTAGAGGGAGTCCAGCTGCTTGTCAAAGGCGGCGCACACCGTGTCCAGCATGTCCTCGATCTTGCCCTTGGTGCCGTCGATGTTCTCCCCGGAGGCCCCGGTGGCGTCCATCCGGTCATAGGCGTTGAGGAGCTTCATGGTGGTGGGCAGATAATAGCTCATGAACTTTTTGATCTGGGGCAGCTTGGCGGGGGCGTCCACCACCGCGTCGATGATCTTGCCGGTGGTGACCTCCATGCGGTCGATCTGGGCGGACACCCTGGCGTCGGCGATGGAGTCGTTCAGCCGCCTGAATTCGGAGATGGCCCGGCTGCGCTCGTCCACGATCTCCTGGATCTCGGGGGGATACTTTTTGGCGGGTTCGGCCTTTTTGGGCTGGGGCTGGGCGGCCTGAGGGGCGCCCTGGGGCTGGCCCACCGGGTTCACCGTGTACCCCCGGTCGGGAAAGATGATCTTGCCCAGGAAGTAGACGACGGCGGAGACCAGCGCCGCCAGCACGAAGTGGATGGGCCGGTAAAGCGGGAAGAACAGGGCCCACAGCAGCCACACCGCTCCCACAAGATAGATGGGCAGGACAGACTTTACCTTCACGTAAGACACCGCCGCCCCTCCTTTCGGATGTGATGAAACTTTCTCAGTCTGTATTTTACTCCCAGCGGCCCAAACTGTCAAGGGAAAGGCCGCTCTCACCATTGACTTTCTCGGGGCAGTTACAGTATAATGTCCCCGACAACGATACCCGCCGGGAGGAAAAGCGGTCCCGCCGGCGGGAAAGGAGTTTTTGCCGATGATGACCTTAGACGATTTCAAAGCCGCCCGAAAGGTGCTGGACGGCGTGCTCCACCGCACCGATCTGATCTACAGCCCCTTCTTCTCCAGGTCCACCGGGAACCATGTGTACATCAAGCCGGAGAACATGCAGGTCACCGGGGCCTATAAGATCCGGGGGGCCTACTTCAAGATCAGCACCCTCACCGACGAGGAGAAGGCCCGGGGGCTGGTCACCGCCTCCGCCGGCAACCACGCCCAGGGGGTGGCCTACGCCGCCCAGCAGGCGGGGGTGGCCGCCACCATCGTCATGCCCACCACCACCCCGCTGGTGAAGGTGAACAACACCAAGGACTACGGCGCGGAGGTGATCCTCCACGGCGAGACCTTTGACGACGCGGCCGCCCTGGCCGCGAAGCTCAGCGGGGAGAAGGGATACACCTACGTCCACCCCTTCGACGACCTGACCGTCTCCACCGGCCAGGGGACCATCGCCTACGAGATCTTCAAGGACCTGCCCGACGTGGACGCCATCCTGGTGCCTGTGGGCGGCGGCGGGCTGGCGGCCGGGGTGTCCACCCTGGCCAAGCTGCTGAACCCCTCGGTGCGGGTCATCGGGGTGGAGCCCTCCGGGGCGGCCTCCATGAAGGCCAGCCTGGAGGCGGGCCATGTGGTGACGGTGGACCCCATCAGCACCATCGCCGACGGCGTGGCCGTCAAGACCCCCGGCGAAAAGGTGTTCCCCTACATCCAAAAGAACGTGGACGAGATCATCGCCATCGACGACGACGAGCTGGTGGACGCCTTCCTGGACGTGATGGAGAAGCACAAGATGATCGTGGAGAACGCGGGTCTGCTCACCATCGCCGCTCTGAACCACCTGGAACCCAGGGGGGAGAACGTGGTGCCGGTGCTCTCCGGCGGCAACATGGATGTGATCACCATCTCCTCCCTGGTGCAGCACGGGCTCATCAACCGGGGGCGCATCTTTACCTTCTCGGTGCAGCTGCCAGACCGCCCCGGCGAGCTGCTGCGCATCGCCGAGCTGGTGGCCGGGTGCAGCGGGAATATCATCAAGCTGGAGCACAACCAGTTCGTCAACATCAACCGTCAGGCCGGGGTGGAACTGAAGGTCACCCTGGAGGCCTTCGGCCACGCCCACAAGAAGGAGATCCTGGACGCCCTGCTGGGGGCCGGTTACGAGGTGCGTGAGGTGGCCTTCTCCGGCGCCAACTGAGCGGAAGGGCCTGTCCCTCCGGCGGACGTTCCACTGCCGCCCGACGGGGCGGATTCGCCCCATCGGACGGCTATACAGGTGCGGCGCGCCGGACCTGACGCGGCGGGCGCGAGCGGGGGGGCGTGGGGAAGCCTCCCGCCGGGGCGGCCGGCGGACATCCGCGTGTTCCATCTTATGTGGGGACAGGCTCCCCGGTGTGGGGCCGGCCCGCCGGACAGCCCCTGTCCCGGCGGCAAATCTGACGGAAAAGAGGGAAACGGTATGATCAAGATCGCGCCTTCCATCCTGGCGGCGGATTTTTGCAACCTGGAGCGTGACATCAAGCGGGTGGAGTCCGCCGACTGGCTCCATGTGGACGTGATGGACGGGGTCTTTGTGCCCAACCTGTCCTTCGGACCCCCGGCGGTGGCGGCCATTCGGAAGGTCACCGGCCTGTTTTTGGACGTCCACCTGATGGTCACCAAGCCCGCCCGGCTCATCGACCTGTTCGCGGAGGCAGGGGCGGACCAGATCACCGTCCACCTGGAGGCCGACGACCCCAGAGGCACCGCCGAGGCCCTCCGGGCCATCGGGGCCAACGGCCTCAGGAAGGGCATCGCCCTGCGGCCCCTCACCAGCTGGCGGGCGGTGCTGCCCTATATCGAGCAGCTGGACATGGCGCTGGTGATGACGGTGGAGCCCGGCTTCGGCGGCCAGCCCTTCATGGCGGACAAGCTGGACACCATCCGCAAGGTGCGGCAGGTCATGGATCGATACCACCCCGAGTGCGATCTCCAGGTGGACGGCGGCATCGTGCCCGAGACCGCGAAGCTGGTGGCGGAGGCCGGGGCCAACGTTCTGGTGGCCGGCTCGGCGGTATATAAGGCCCCCGACCCAGCGGCGGCCATCGCGGCGCTGCGGGCGGCGGCCCAGGGCCGGTAAGGAGGTTCCCTATGGACTATTTTCCCGCGGCGCTGGAAAATTTAGTGGAGCAGTTCGCCAGGCTCCCCGGCGTGGGCCGCAAGAGCGCCCAGCGGCTGGCCTTTTTCGTGCTGGACCAGCCGGAGCAGGAGGCGAAGGCCTTTGCCGACGCCATCCTGGCCGCCAAGGCCGTTATCGGCTGCTGCCCGGTGTGCCAGAATCTCACCGAGGGGGAGGGTGAGTGCCCCATCTGCGCCTCCTCCAAGCGGGACCACTCCATCATCTGCGTGGTGGCCGACCCCAAGGACGTGGTGGCCATGGAGCGCTCCCGGGAGTACCAGGGGGTATACCACGTGCTCCACGGGGTCATCTCCCCCATGAACCACGTGGGGCCGGACGATCTGCGCATCCGCCAGCTCATCGAGCGGGTGGCCGCCGGCGGGGTGGAGGAGGTGGTGATGGCCACCAACCCGGACACCGAGGGGGAGACCACCGCCCTGTACCTGTCCCGGCTGCTGAAACCCCTGGGCGTGAAGACCACCCGGCTGGCCTACGGCATCCCGGTGGGCAGCCACCTGGAATTCGCCGACGACGCCACCCTCATGCGGGCCATGGAGGGAAGAAGAGAGATATAAGAAAAATCAAGAACGGAGCGTATACCATGGACTATGCACAGGAATCTTTGAAGCTGCACTATCAGTGGCGGGGCAAGCTGGACACCGTG
>CANQKJ010000087.1 GCA_947624465.1 uncultured Oscillospiraceae bacterium | reverse complement strand
TAGGACAGCACCGGGTCGGGCAGGGAGATGCCCCGCTCCAGCGCCTTGTTTTTCAGCAGGGCCACCCTGGTCTCGTAATCCGGGGGCTGGATATCCGCCGGCAGGCCCTGCTCGAACCGGGTGCGGAGCCGCTGCTCCAGCCGGAGCATCTCCTGGGGCGGCCGGTCGGAGGTGAAGACGATTTGCTTCTTCTGCTCGTACAGGGTGTTGAAGGTGTGGAACAGCTCCTCCTCGCTGGAGTCCTTGCCGGCGATGAACTGCACGTCGTCCATGAGAAACACGTCCACATTGCGGTACTTGTCCCGGAACTTCTGCATATCCCGGCCGTGGCGCAGATTGTCGATCAGCTCGTTGACGAAGGACTCGCTCTGGATGTAGAGGATGCGGTAATCGGGGTGGTTCTGCCGCACCCGGTTGGCGATGGCGTGGAGCAGATGGGTCTTGCCCAGGCCGGACTGGCCGTAGATGAACAGAGGGTTATAGGAACCGCCGGGCTCATCGGCCACCTTCTGGGCGGCGGTGAAGGCGAATTTGTTGGTGGAACCCACCACAAACCGCTCAAAGGTATATTTCTCCACCTCCGGGTCGGTGGGAGAGGCCTCCCTGGCGGTGTAGGCGTCCCGCTCCTCGGGGAGCAGCAGGGCCGCGTCCACGTCAAAGGAGAAGAGTTCCTTCAGGGCCTTCTGCACCACCGGCAGATACCGGGTGCGGATGATGTTTCGCTTGTAGTCGGAGGGGACGCACAGCACCAGACGGGTGTCTTCCAGCGCCACGGCCTCCACGTCTCCAAACCAGGTGTCGATGGAGACGGCGGTCAGCTCGCTCTCCATCAGCTTTTTCACTTTTTCCCAGATATCGGCGGCGGAGTTCATCGGTCGGCCCCCCTTGATCTACGGTCTACGCAACTGATTTATTATACCAAAAAAAACGGGCGGAGGCAAGGATTTTTCCGCAATTCCTTATATATAATAAGGTATAATTTCGCGCGGAAGGACCGGAAAAAAGCGGTAATTTGACGGGACTGGACGGGCCTTGTGACAGGCGGGCAAAAGCGCCACAATATCTTGTGTCCCGCCGAAAAGCCGGAATAAAATCTGAATTTTTCATTGACAAAGCTGTTGGAAGTACGGTATAATTCCGTTTGCGCTTATCGCGCCTTATTCTGCCGACCGCGCCCCGACGGGGGCGTTGTGGAACAGCGGCGGAGCTTCGCCGCTCTATCTGAGACAGGAGGTGTATCCCGTATGCTTCGTACCTATCAGCCCAAAAAGCGTCACCGTTCCAAGGTGCACGGCTTCCGCAAGCGCATGGCCACCGCCAACGGCCGCAAGGTGCTGGCCCGCCGCCGGGCCAAGGGCCGCATCCGTCTGACCCACTGATGCTGCAAAAACGGGATACGGAATCGTCGTTCAAGACCGGGGCGCGGGAGAGTTGATCCCTCGCCCCTGTGTCCGTTTCCCGGAAAAGAGGCCGCAAATGAAGAAAACCGTGTCGCTGAAGGAGAATCATCTGTTCCGCCGCGCCTATCAAAAGGGGAAGTCCGCCGCCGACGGGCGGCTGGCCCTCTATGTCCGCCAAAAGGGCGGACAGGGCAACCGGCTGGGACTTACGGTGTCCACCAAACTGGGCTGCGCCGTGGTGCGCAACCGCACCCGCCGCCGCCTCAGGGAGATCTACCGCCTCCACGAGGGGGAGCTGAACGGCGGGATGGACGTGGTCATCGTGGCCCGGGTGAAGGCCGCTCACAGCCGCTATCAGCAGCTGGAGCGCTCCTTTTTGGCCCTGGCGGACAAGGTGGGCCTGCGGAGGCGGGAGGCCGGCCGATGAAGGCGGCGCTGCTGTGGCTCATCCGGTTCTACCGGAAGACCATCTCCCCGGCCACGCCCCCCTGCTGCCGGTTCACCCCCACCTGCTCCACCTACGCCCTGGAGGCGGTGGAGACCCACGGCGCCCTGAAGGGCGGGGCCATGGCCCTGTGGCGGGTGATGCGCTGCCACCCCTTCCACAGGCAGAAGTCCATCATTTACGACCCCGTGCCCCCGAAAAAAATCCGACACATTTAGGAGGCCAGATATGGATATTTGGCAAATACTCATGACGCCGTTCAGCCTGCTGCTGAGGACCTTCTGCCAGGTGTTCAACAGTTACGGCGTGGCGCTTATCCTTTTTACCCTGATCGTTAAGGTCATCCTGTTTCCCCTCTCCATCAAGGGCAAGCGGAGCATGATCAAGTCCAGCATCCTGTCCGGCCAGGTGCAGGAGATCCAGAAGCGCTGCGGCAACGACAAGGAGCGGGCCAACCAGGAGATCCAGAAGCTGTACGCCGAGAGCGGCACCAGTATGTTCGGCGGCTGCGGCTGGTCCTTCCTGCCCATACTGATCCTGTGGCCGCTGTACGCCATCATCCGCCGGCCCTTCAAGTACCTGATGATGCTGTCCGAGGCCGCCACCACCGCCGTAGCCGCCGCCGTGGGCTGGGCGGACTTCACCCCGGTGGGCACCAATGAGCTGCTGCTGGCCCCCATGGTCAACAGCGGCACCCTTGAGGCCGCCAAGGCCGCCGTTACCGCCGCCGGCGGCAACCCCGAGGGCCTGTTCGGCCTGTTCCCCATCAACTTCAACTTCTTCGGCATCGACCTGTCCAAGGTCCCCAACCTGATGTTCTGGAAGTCCGACCTGTTCACCAGCGGGGACGTCTGGGGGGCCGTGGGCCTGTTCCTGCTGCCCGTCATCTCCGCGGGGCTGTCCGTGGTCTCCATGCTGGTGTCTCAGAAGACCAACCAGATGAGCCAGAACCAGCCGGAGAACAAGCAGCAGAACAACTGGATGATGATCCTGATGGGTCCCGTCATGTCCCTGTGGATCGGCTTTGCCCTCCCCGCCGGTATGTGTATCTACTGGATCGCCAACTCCGCCTTTATGATGATCCAGGAGGTCATCGCCGGCAGGATGCTGAAAAAGGACTACGAGGCCGCCCAGCGGGAGATGGAGGAGCAGAAGCGCCGCTCCAAGGAGGCCGAGAAGGAGCGCCGCCGCAAATCCGCCGAGAAGAAGGCCGCCGCCCTGGCCGCCGGCAGCAAGAAGCAGCCCAAGAAGGAGAAATCCAACATCGATGTGTCCGCCAGCCAGGAGGGGCTGCGGAAGTTCGCCCGGGGCCGGGCCTATGACCCCGCCCGCTACGCCGTCACCCCGTACCACGACCCCAACGGTCCCGCCCGGCCGAAGGAGGAGGACCAGCCCCTCACCGAGGAGGAGAAGAAGCTGCTGGCCGAATCCAGGCCGGAGCTGGCCGCCGCCGTGGAGCGGGCGGAGCAGCAGGCCGCGGAGGCCGCCGCTGACAAGGCGGGGGAGGCCGCTGTGGACGCAGAGGCCCTCATGACCGCGGACGACCCCATGATCCAGGCCGCCGAGATCGCCGCCGCCGCGGAAGAGGCGGAGGACGGTTACGAGGAGGCCTACGCCCCTGAGGACGAGGAACATCAAAAGTAAGGAGTGCTGAAACTGTGCTGAACTATATTGAAGTCACCGGCAAGACCGAGGACGAGGCCATCACCCGGGGCCTGCTCCAGCTTGGGCTGGAGCGGGACGACGTCTCCGTGGAGGTCCTCCACCGGGGAAAAGCGGGCTTCCTGGGCATCGGCTCGGTGCCGGCCAGGGTGAAGCTCACCTACGAGGCCCCCGACGAGCCGGGACCCGCCCCCGCTCCCGCGCCTGAGGCGCCGGCCCCCGGGGCGGAGACTCCCAAGGCGGAGACTCCCAAGGCGGAGACTCCCAAGGCGGAGACGCCCGCCTCCAGACCGGAGAAAAAAGAGCGCAGGCCCAAAGAGAAAAAGCCCCAGCCCGCCCCGCAGCCCAGGCCCGAGGCCGGGACGCCCGCCCCTGTCCCCGCCCCCGTGGGGGAGCCGGTGGACGACGAGGTGTCCGCCGCCATCGTCCAATTCCAGACCGGGCTGTTTGAGCAGCTGGGCGTGCGGGCCGTCCCCACCGTTACCAGGACGGAGGACGCCTATCAGGTGGTGCTGGAGGGGGAGGACCTGGGTCCCCTCATCGGCCACCGGGGAGAGACCCTGGACGCCATCCAGCAGTTGACCAGCTACGCCGTCAACCGGGGCAGGAGCCATCGGGTCCGTATCCATGTGGACGCCGAGGGCTACCGGGCCAGGCGGGAGGAGTCCCTGAACCGGCTGGCCCGCAAGACCGCCGCCAAGGTGGTCAAATACCGCCGGAACATCACCCTGGAGCCCATGAACGCCTATGAGCGGCACGTGATCCACACCGCCCTCCAGGACTTCCCCGGGGTGTCCACCCACTCCATCGGCACCGAACCCAACCGGCGCACCGTGGTCACCTATGACCCCAACGCCTGAACAGGAACAAGGAAGCCCGCCGTCTCACAGGACGGCGGGCTTTTCGCGCGCTTCATAGCGTCTGTCCAGGATTTCGATGGCCTGGGCCACGGCGTGGTCGTCGCAGTGGTTCAGGATGCGGGCCCCCCAGTCCCGCACCTCTTTGGCGCAGTTGGCCGGGGCGAAGGGGATGGCGGACAGGGCCAGCATGGGGATGTCGTTCTGGTTGTCCCCCATGCAGTAGAGGTTTTCCCGGGAAATGCCCAGCAGCCCGGCGATCTTTGCCACCATGGTCCCCTTGTTGCTCCCCTTGCGGGTGACCTCCAGCAGATAGCGGTTGGAGAAGATGACCTCGTAATCCTCCCTCCAGCGGGACAGCAGTTCCCCCCGGACGTCCTTCAGGTAGGGCTCGTCCTGCTCCATGATGACCTTGTTCCAGGGGACGGGCATATCCCGGATGGGACAGGAGATATAGGGCCGGGCCACCCGCTTCAGGTGGGTCATGGTCACCAGGTTGGGGTTGTGGACGTAGATGTCCTCCCCGTGGTAGGCCTCGAAGGCCAGATCGGGGAAGCGGCCGCACAGCTCCGCGAGGCGGGCGGGAGTGTCCTCGTGTAGGAGGGTGCGCTCCAGATACCGGTCCGCCCGGTAGTCGTAAATGGCCGCGCCGTTGGACAGCACCACGGGCGCGTTGAGCTCCAGGCGCTCCCGTTCGATCTGGGGGGTGAAGGTGGTATGCGCCCTGCCGGTGGCCACCGAAAAGCGGCCTCCGTTGGCGATGAAATACCGGATGGCGGCCCGGTTCTCCTCCGACACGGAGAGCGTCAGGTCATACAGGGTATCGTCATAATCGGTGACGAACAAAACGCCGTCGAACTTGGCCATGGACCGCCCTCCTCCCCATACAGCCTGCCTGGAATCGACGGGTTTATTCTACTTGACGCGGGCGCGTTCTGTCAAGGGCTTGGGCAGAATGGAGAAAATGAAAATAGGGGTTGACGGCGGCCCAAATTTGGAGTAGGATAGCGCTGTAACCAAATTGTAACCACTTTGACGGTTTTGTTACATTTCAGGAAACTGATCCGCCGCGCGAGCGGCGTGAGGAGGAATCATAGATGGATGAACAGCGGGATCCCCGGAGGAGCGGCGCCGCCGGGCGGCTGAAAGAGCTTTTCGGAAAGCTGGGCAAAAAGACCGCTGCCGCGGCCGACGCGGGCTGGGAAAAGGCCAGCGCCGCCACCGCCGGCGCCTGGGACAAGGCCGGCCGCTTCCTGGAGAAGGCCAGGGCCGCCGTGGCCAAACACCCCGTCTCCCCCCTGCTGTACCTGACGCTGGTGGCCGTCGTCATCGGCTGGGCCGCCTTCAACGGCACCTACACCCGGGCCTATGTGCTGGAGGTGGACGGCGTAGAGATGGGCGTGCTGGAGCGCCAGGAGGACTGGGACACGATCGTCAGCGACCTGGAGGAGCAGGTGTCCGGCATCCTGGGCGAGGAGTATGACTACAAGGCCGACGTGACCATCACCCCCGTGTACACCGAGACCGCCGAGGGCTTTACTGACACCCGGGAGATCGAGGCCGCCCTGTTCAGCGGGGTGGAGGACGACGCCTATATGACCGCCTGGGCCCTGTCCGTGGACGGGCAGGAGCTGGGCTGCGCCGCCGACAAAGCGGAGCTGGACCAGGCGCTGGCCGCCGCCGCCCAGCCCTATCTCACCGAGGACACTGAGAGCTATGAGTTCGTGGCCCCCGTGTCCGTCTACCAGGTGACGGTGCCCGCCAACACCAAGTTCGACGTGCCCGCCATCCGGGCGGCGCTCACCGCGCCTCAGGTGGAGGACGTCTATTATGAGGTGAAGCAGGGCGACACCTTCAGCGCCATCGCCCGCTCCTACGGGATGACCGTGGCCGAGCTGTCCGCCCTGAACCCCGAGGTGGACGTGAACAAGCTGTGGGTGGGCGATCTGCTGCTGGTCCAGCAGGAGGTCCCCTTCCTGTCGGTGATCACCCGCGCCACCGTGCAGTGTGAGGAGACCATCAAGAGCCCGGTGGAGTATATCGAGACCGACGATCTGTATATCGGCGACACCAAGGTCAAGGAGCAGGGCGAGGACGGCCAGGCCCTGGTGACCTATGAGGTCGCCTGCCTCAACGGCATAGAGCAGGAGCGCACCGAGCTGTCCTCCCAGGTCATCAAAGAGGCCACTACCACCTATATCTACACCGGCACCAAGGTCAAGCCCGCCACCGCCTCCAACGGCTACTTCATCTGGCCGGTGCGCGGCACCATCACCTCCCCCTTCGGCTACCGCTGGGGCACCACCCATCTGGGCGTGGACATCGGCGTGCCCTACGGCACCACCGTCAAGGCCGCCGACGGTGGCAAGGTCACCTGGGCCGGCTGGCAGGGGAGCTACGGCAAGCTGGTGGTCATCACCCACGACAACGGCACCCAGACCGCCTATGCCCACAACTCCACCATCCTGGTGAGCGTGGGCCAGCGGGTATATCAGGGCCAGGCCATCGCCTACGCGGGCTCCACCGGCAATTCCACCGGGCCGCACTGCCACTTCGAGGTCCGGATCAACGGCCGCCAGGTCAACCCCCTGGGATATCTGAGCTGACACAATTCCGTCACAGAGACCGCTTCCGTTTGGGAGCGGTCTCTTTTTGCGCAAACGGATAGAACAAATTTTCGAAAACCCCCTTGACAAAATCGAACGGATGTATTAAGATGGCGTCAGACTAAAACAAAAGTTCGACGAGGCGCTGGTTAATAGGCCCGGTTTATGGGACTTTATTCGAGATATCATAGAGGCATCAAGGACAAGGAGGCGCAATGCCATGGAGACCGTATATTACACACTGACCGCCAGGGGCATCGAGGTGGAGGGAGCGCTGGAACAGGCCGTGGGCGCCCCCCGCCGGATCATGCTGGTCCGCCCCTCCAGGGCCGTCCCCGCAAAGGGCGGGAACAACGTGGTGGACCTGGCCGCATGGAGGGCCGCCAAAGAGGCGGAGACCCGCCTGGAAGAGGAGGACGGGCCTTTCGACGAGACCGAATGGGACGAGGCGCCCGCCCGCCGGGAGGAGCCCGCGCCCCGCGCCTCCCGCCGGGTCCGGCGGGAACACGCCGCGGTCATCGCCGGGGAGCTGCTGTCCACCCTGGCCGTTCTGGCGGTGGCGGCGGCCCTGCTGGTGCGGATCCTGGCGTTTTAAGGAAAATACGTTATCAAAATCACGAAGCGGACCGGGAAAACCGGCCCGCTTCCGTGCGTTTTGAAAGAAAAACTGCATGATACGCAAAATCACCTTTACAAACGGGGAAAATTGTGATATGCTTCTCAACACGCTCAGAGCGCCGCCCACCGGCTTGGTTTCGGGAAAACAGCCCGCCTCGCGGGACTTCACCCGCCCGATACTCAGCGGCAGGGAAATAAAACGAAAGGTGGAAAAATCATGATCCGCAAAGACCAGAAGACGGCCGTGATCGAGGCCAACCGCACCCACGAGACCGACACCGGCTCCCCCGAGGTGCAGATCGCCATTCTGACCGCCCGCATCAACGAGCTCACCGAGCACCTGAAGGTCCACATCCACGACAACCACAGCCGCCGCGGCCTGTACAAGATGATCGGCAAGCGCCGCAAGCTGCTGGACTACCTGGCCAAGAAGGACATCGAGCGCTACCGCGCCATCATCGCCAAGCTGGGCATCCGCAAGTAATTCCAAATAAAGGGCGGCGCGGGCCCGCGCCGCCCTTTCCCCGTTTCCCCGGCACCGCGCCTCCCCGCCGGAGCGGCGCTTTTTTAGCAGTTGAACATGGGTCCTGCCAATCGGCGGGGCCTGTGTTCAAGTGCTAAAGGGCGATGCTCCGAACCATCTCAAAAGAAAAGGAGCGAACCCAATGTCAACTGTCATCAAGGCAAAGCAATTCTCCAATTACCGCAAGTACGAGACCACCGTGGCGGGCCGTCCCCTGTCCATCGAAGTGGGCAAGGTGGCCGAGCTGGCCAACGCCTCCGCGCTGGTGAAGTACGGCGAGACCACCGTTCTGGTGGCGGTCACCGCCTCCCCCCGGCCCAGGGACGGCATCGATTTCTTCCCCCTGAGCGTGGACTTTGAGGAGAAGCTGTACGCCGTGGGCCGCATCCCCGGCTCCTTCCTCCGCCGCGA
>CANQKJ010000086.1 GCA_947624465.1 uncultured Oscillospiraceae bacterium | reverse complement strand
GCCGAGGAGCACAATATCATCGGCGGGCTGGGCGAGGCGGTGTGCGCGGTGATCGCCGAGAGCGGCGTGCCCTGCAAAGTCAAACGGATCGGCGTCAACGACGAGTTCGGCCACTCCGGCCCTGCCGCCGCCCTGCTGAAGCAGTTCGGGCTGTCCGCAGAGCATATTGCGGAAACGGCAAAACGGCTGATGGAGATTTCTGCTGATTGATCGATCAAGCGAGATGTCTATCAAGAAAGGAAGAGAACCATGACCGAGAAAAAACAGGGGATATGGAGCAATCCGCTGTTCAGCTCCAAAATCAAATCCCCCGACGTGAAGCTGGCCGAGATGCTGTTCGGCTACTTCATCGGTCCATTCGGGGCCCTGCTGTCCTCCGGCATCTTCACCAGCATCCTGCAAAACTACTTTACCGACGTACTCAAGCTGGACCTGGGCTTCCTCACCGGCCTCCAGCTGTTCTCCACCATCCTCATCGTGGCCGCCAACCTCATCGTGGGCCAGCTCATCGAGCGCACCCACGCCCTGGCCGGCAAGGCCCGGCCATGGGTCCTCCTGTCCGCCCTGACCCTGTCGGTGGCCAGCGTTCTCATGTTCATCGTGCCCTTCCAGAACGAGACCGCCAAAATGGTGTGGATCGCCGTGGCTTACAACCTCTACTATGCGGTAGCCTATCCCATCTACAACACCGCCAACTCCACCCTGATCCCCGTGTCCACCCGGAACAGCCAGCAGAGGGCCACCCTGGCCTCCTTCACCAACATTGCCGGCCTGGGCGTCATGGGCGTGGGCTCCATGGCCTTCCCCATGCTGGTGTCCTTCGCCCTGAAACAAAACCAGTTTCTGTGGTTCGTCACCATGCTGGCGGTGGCCATCTTCACCGCCCTGACCATCTACCTTCAGTTCATGTTCACCCGTGAGCGGGTCACCGAGGAATCCATGGGCGGCAAGGACGTGGAGCAGAAGGCGGGGGCCCCCTCTCTGGGAGAACAGCTGAAGGCGGTGGCCAGCGATCGGATGTGGTGGCTGGTGGTTATCTTCTACATGTGTTTCCAGTGGTCCGGCGCTATGAAGAACGGCTCTATGGCCTTCTTCTGCAAGTGGGTGATGGACAACTCCTTCTTTGGTATCGCCCTGGAGGACGCCTGGGGCACCTCCCAGTCCCTGCTTGCCATCCTGGGTGCTATCCCTATGGCGGTGGCGGCGGCGCTGGTGGTCCCCCTGGCCAACAAGTTCGGCAAGCGGAAGGTGACCCTCATCGGCATGATCGTGGGCGTCATCGGCGGCGTCATTGCGGGCCTTGGCAACGGGCAGATCGTCCCGGTGGCCATCGGCGTGGCCCTGAAATGCCTGGGTTCCTCCCCGGCCTGCTATCTGATCTTGGCCATGCTGGCCGACGTCATCGATCACATCGAGTTCAAGCATAATATCCGTACCGACGGTTTGACCATGTCCATTTACAGTTCGCTGATGGTGGCGGCCACGCCGGTGTGCAACGCCATTTTCAGCGCCATCCTCAATGCCAGCGGATATGACCAAAACGCAGACGTGGCCCTGAACACCGCGGGCCAGTCCGCGGTGGCCCAGAGTGCCATCACGGTGAGCTACATCTGGATCGAGACCATCGCCTACGCTGTCTGCGCCGTGCTGATCTTCCTGTGGACGGTGGAGAAGAACCTGCCCGAGGAGCAGAAGGCCATCGCCGCGCGGAAGCAAACCAACTGACAGTCCGCTCTGGGAACTTCTTAGAGTTGAGATTCCTTCTACTTTTCCAAATTGCAGAGGCCGAGCCCGGAAGGGTTCGGCCTCTGCTTTCATTTAGCTATACCCGCACTGTTTTAAGCAGGGTACTTTTTGCAAACCTTTCTTTTCCTTCGGAGGGAGGTTGTATTGACCACATAAACAGCCACAGATAGATGGGGAGCATATGGAGGCATCCTTTTCAAAGAGTGCCGGAAAGCAAACGGAATGGAACGAATATGACCATATATTATGAAATAATATCAAAAAATACTTTGCAGACCTTCTTGTTTACTGCAGGGTAATCGGCGCCCACCTTTTTTCTGAGCAGTCTTGGCCCTAAAACGCCTCTTATCCCCGTTTTGAACCCGGCCAGAGCCTTGAAAACCGGGCATTTCCCAGAAAAGTCATCCCCGAAATGACCCCCGCGCCAAAAAAGTGACCCCCGCCGTGAAAACCAACAAAGCCCTTGAAGCGACCCGCATTGCGGGGCGCTGTGGACCGTGCGGAGGAGGAACAGACCCCCGCGCTTTAACCCGCTATACTTTCAACCGTGGGAAGCAGTGTATAAGTATCCATTTTGCACAATACCTCGGCTACCGTCATTTCGGTATCCTCGCAGACAGAGGTTCCCTTTTTTAACCCTGCGGCTTCTGTCCGCTCGTGCAGCATGGGACCTCTATCCTATGAGCGTTCATTGTTGAGCCGGATGCGGGAAGGAGTTCTTCTCCGCTCATCTTGAAGCAGGCTATGACTCGTAGGAGCGCGAGGACTGTCTGCAAATCTGTACGGGATGGTGTCTATTATGTTCATCGTGGGGATCGACATCGCCAAGCGCAGCCATGTGGTCTGCGTGATCACTTCGGAGGGGGAGACTGTGATCAAGCCCTTCTCCATCCGCAACAGCTGTTCCGGCTATAACATCCTGCTGGAGCGGCTGAGGCGGCTCACCAACCACAGAAGCGAGTTCATCTTTGCCATGGAGTCCACCTCCCATTACTGGCTGGCGCTGTACGCACGGCTGAGGAGAGACGGCTACCAGGCCGTAGTTCTCAACCCCATCCAGACCCACGCCATGCGGGGGCTGTTCATCCGGGAGACCAAGACCGACGAGATCGACGCCCTCATCATCGCGGAGACCATCCGCTTTGGCCGGTACAAGGCCAGCCGGGTACCGCAGGACAAGCTGCTGGCCCTGCGGGAGCTGTGCCGGAACCGGTTTTATCTCATCGACATGGCCAGTGATTTGAAACGGAAGATCACCGCGCTGCTGGACCAGGTGTTTCCGGAGTTCGAGACCCAGTTTGACTCCATCTTCTGCAAATCAGGACTGGCAGTTTTGAAGCGCTATCCCACGGCGGAGAAGCTGGCCCATGCCCAGCTGGGCACGCTGACGGAGCTGCTCCGCGCCGCCAGCAATGGCCGCTTCGGGGAGTGGAAGGCCCGGCAGCTCCGGGAGCTGGCGAAGGGCAGCTTCGGCATCCCAGACTGCGAGGGAGCGTATTCCACACTGATCCTCCTCCACCTGGAGCAGTACCAGGCGCTGATGGACAGCGTTGCCGCGCTGGATCAGCGGATCGGGGAGCTATATGTCCAGTTCGACTCCACCCTCACCTCCATCTCCGGCGTGGGGCCGGTGCTGGCCGCCGTGCTTCTCAGCGAGATCCGGGACATCTCCGCATTCCTTTCATCGGACAAGCTGGCCGCCTATGCGGGCATCGACCCGACCATGAAGCAGTCCGGGGAGAGCGTTTCTGTGGGCGTCCATATGTCCAAGCGGGGTTCGCCCTATCTTCGCAGGGCGATTTGGCTGGCGTCTACGAGGGCGGTCCAGTGCGATCCCATGTTCCGGGCGTACTACGAGAAGAAGGCGGCGGAGGGTTTGCGGTACATGAACATCATCGGGCATGTGACGAGGAAGATGGCTTCGGTGATCTACTCGGTGATGCGGGACAACAAGCTCTACCAGCCGGCGCTGCCGGCGGCGTGACAGGCTAAAAAATATTTCAACGGTCCGCTCTGGCGGGCCTGATCGAGTGCGGGCTTTTTCCGCCGCAAATATTCAACCTGTTCCGCATTTTTATCCTTGACAAACCCTTAGCCGGCTGCACTTCTTTCGACCCCTCTGCATTGCCCTTGTTTGGTGAAAACGCCGGAGGAAATCGTGGCGCGAGTGGCCTCGAAAAGCGGGCGAATTTCGGAGGCGAATCGCCGGGTGGGCACGGATGCCACCCCACCGGCAGGCGGGCCTCAAACCGGCTCAACGGGGCAAACAGGTGGTGAAGCGGATGGGAGCCGGCCTTGCGCTTTTTTCGGCGGAGGACGGATCATGCGGGGAGCAGATCGGCGGCGAGGCCTTTCTTTGTCCTGTTAGTATTGTTCGTCCGCAACTGTGGGAGGGGGACCCTCCACCTGATGGAGGGGCGGCAGATTCAGAATGGGATTGGTTGCTGGTCTGGCGGTTGCCGCTCTCGCTGTGCCGATGTTTGATTTCGATGGATTCCGCTACTCCAACGATAGGTGTGTTACGCTCTGGCGAACTATATTCCGAGGAGGGGGAAAAGTTATGCGGAATCGGTCTGTCGCCTCGGTGCTTTGCTTAGCCATGATAAGAATTACTGACGATGTGCAAAAAGACTTGCAGAATTTCGTCAAGACGAATATAATAAAAAATAATTTGTAGACATCTTGTACCGGCTTTAAGGTGTTTCGTTGCGGATGATATTAACGATTTGTCGCCGCTGCAAGGCAAGAAGAACCCCCGTGACAAGGGAAACCGCATTATCAGAGCGTTCCACATAGGCCACGCTATGTTTATTCTGAAGGCGCAATGGAACCAACATAAGTAGTGTTACAAGTGAGATGAATGATGATGACAAACAATAATTTGACGATGATTGACTTGTTTGCTGGCGCAGGTGGGTTATCTGAAGGGCTGTCTGAAGCTGGATTTCATAGCTTGTTTGCATCTGAAATAATGCCCGTGTATGCGGCAACATACAAAAAAAACCACCCCTCAGCAAGAGTTTTGACAGCTGATATTCGCACTCTTGATGCACAGAAAATCAGAGATGAGTTAGGAATTGAGCGCGGGAGATTGGATCTCCTTGCTGGTGGACCACCCTGTCAGGGATTTTCTATCAATGCACCGGTTCGTAGTGTACTTGATCAAAGAAACCATCTATTTAAGGAATATTTGCGCTTTGTTGACGCTTTTGCACCGAGAGCTATTTTAATTGAGAACGTACCGGGTCTTGTTTCTTTTGAACATGGAGCAACGCTTCATGCAATTTTGGATGCGTTGGCAGAGTTGGGGTACGGTGCAGATGTTCGTATTCTAGGTGCTGCGTATTATGGTGTACCTCAAATGAGGTGGCGAACCATTATTCTTGGATTAAGGGGAGAAAACCTTCCTGCGCTGGCGTTTCCTGAGCCGATTTATCATGCACCGATAAAGCCCAACTTTACGACAACTTTCGACGGCCAGCTTTTGATAAAGCTACCCTCGTCTACGGCATCTGTTAAATTTACTACAGTACGAGAGGCTATTGGAGATTTACCACCATTAAAATGCGGTGAGCGCGGGCCAATCGTAAAGGAATATGCTTGTGAACCATTGTGCGATTATCAGCGGAGGCTACGGATTGGGAGTAGCGGAGTATATAATCATGAAGCACCTCGCCTCTCAAAAGAAAATAGGGAGCGACTTAAATATATTGGACCCGGTGGGAATTGGACAGACATTCCAGATAATCTTTTGCCAAAAGGCATGACAAGGGCAAGAAAATCTGACCACACTAAGCGATATGGCCGTGTTACTCCAGATGGATTGGCCTCTACTATTTTGACGAAGTGTGATCCACATTGGGGGGCTTATTTTCATTACAGTCAAGATAGATCATTTACAGTTAGAGAAGCCGCTCGTATTCAGTCGTTTCCAGATCATTTTATTTTTTTGGGAACGCAAGGACAGCAGTTTGCACAAGTAGGGAATGCGGTTCCACCACTGCTGGCAGAATCAGTAGGTCTTGCTTTAAAGTCTATTCTAGTGGAGGGAAAATAAGTGGCGGGTTATATTGCTGAATTTTTCGGTTATCGTGCAGAAGATAATTCTGAACCTGCAATAGCTGCAGCTGCTCGGCAGATTTGTCCTTTTCTCGGAAGCCAATGCACCAAAGTTTTATCGCGTGATCGGATTGTGGCTGGAGTATGTGCTGTTCGTCAGAAAACAGCAGGATCCCCGAATGTAATTTGTTGTCCTAATCGCATCTATGCCGAAAATTACAAAATGCTATATTATGTGGCGCGGCAAGCATTTGGTTGTGAGTTGGGACTGTATTCTGGCCGGATTGCTGTTGAAAAAGCAAAGATTGAAAATGGTGCTATTGCTGTTTTTGGCCATGGCTGGGGTGGAGAGTTGCGTTTGCCTCAACGTGCGGGCACTGGATCCTATTTTGTGGATTGGGTCTTGGCTCGATTGGATGGAAACGGCGAACTTACGGAATTTACTGCGATTGAAGTTCAGACAATAGACACAACAGGAAACTATCGAGAAGCTCGCACAGCACTTTTGAAAAACCGCGAAATTATGGCAGATACAGTAGGACTTAACTGGGAAAACGTCTCAAAACGAATCATTCCCCAGCTAATTTATAAGGGCCAGGTTTTGCAGCGAGAGGACTTATGTAAGACAGGGCTGTTTTTTGTGTGCCCAAAAGCAGTTTATAATCGTGTTCTTAACAGGCTAGGAGGTAAAGAACGCATCCCGCGCTTCCCAACCCAGCCAGCGTCCATACACTTTCTTGCATATGACTATCAAGGTGTACCTGTGGATGGAGGGATAACTCCCCTTGGTGTATTAGAGGAACACTGTACGACTGTCTATAAGGTGCAAGAGGCTTTTTCTTCAATGGATCTTCCAGAAGGGAATGTTTATCGAGATGCCATCCGTAAATCGTTGTATGGGATTGAGCAATAAGGAAAGGATAGTATTCAATGAGTATACAAAAGAGAAAACTAAGTTATTGGGGAATTGATTTTATTTCTGGGGAGAAGCATAGTTTTGACCCGACGCTGTTTTGCCGCTTTGTCGATTATGTAAATAGTTTGCCTAGTGCTAATAAATTATTTCGAGACGAAAGGAACAATAAAGCTGTGTCCCTTTCTAGCATCAAGGAAGAAACAAAACAGGGATTGCGATTATACAAGGTTATTTTTAAATCCTGCAAATACAATCATTCTCCGGATTATATGTCTAGTACAGATGGTTCTGAACGACCTACAGACAAACAACTGTATGAAGGTGACAAAGAATTGACACATATGTGTATGCGAATTGATGGAAATGAGGCATACACTATATTTGAAGAACGGAGAAATGGTGTATCAATGGGAGGGGTTATAAAATATCTAAATCAGTACTTACATGCGTTTTTGAAGGAGCACGGAATTACAAAAATGTTCTGCCTTTGGGCAAGCATTATTCCTCCTGATGACTTTTTGACGGCACTAGATGCTACTGAGAGGATTTCTATTGCACAACTTTTTGTTGAAAAAAAGGTTCTTGGCAGTGGCTTCTTAAACTTAATGGATGTCGATGCCAATTCTCAAGATGATCTTTTAATGACATTAAAATCAAAGCCAAAACAGGGTCTGCCTAAACGAGCGATACGGCAGGCGTTTCGAGCTCTAGCGTCTGAAGGCTCCGAGATAAGCCGTATACGACTTTATGGGAAAGATATTAACAAAATGAATGTGATAATTGACTCCTTAGGCGGGAAACGAATTGAAGAAGTGACAGTTGATTTAACCCCGAACGGAGTGGTTGATTCGTATTCGATTTTTGCTAAGATCGAGGAGGTGCTGGGTGTTACAGAATGAGTAACAAGTCAGATAAAGGGGTGGGCAAGTTTATTTATATGGAGTGGCTCTTCCCGATAAAGGATTATTATTGCTCCATACGGAAAAATGAAGCGATTTTTGAGATAGCTGTTCCTTTAGCGATTGCGTTAAGCTGTTCTATTTTGTACCTTTACAATGGAAAATACTTGATTGCCCTTGACAAGCTGGCAGATCTTCTTCCAACAGCAATTTCTATTTTGATAGGATTTACAGTCATGCTCATAACTCTTTTGCTGACTAGCAATGGTGAAAATATTGCTCGACTAAAGAGTATGCAAATTGGGAAAGAACTGTACAAAAAACCTGTGACATTATATCAAGTGCTTCACATTCAGTTTTCTCACTCGCTGTTTTCTGAAGTCTTTTTATTGCTCTTAATTTTTTTCTACCTTTTTCTGAAAGGCTTGACTACACAAAAACAATTTAACATAGCATTTTTGTTTTTTGAGGTATACCTTACGCTTAATATTCTTTTGTCTATATTGCGAGGTATCGCAAATTTGTATTTTTCATTCTACGATCCGAAGAAGTCCGAGTAACATCCAGGCCAAAATTGTCAGTGGTTAAGATAAACGGCACTTTTAACATTGCCACTGTAACTCCACCCGGTTTTTTGATAGACACAGGAGCAGATATAAAATACTTTGTATTGCTTCGCAAGGTAATATGGCAAAGTGGGGCCAAAAGCCCCATTGAGAATCTCTGTTTTGCTGATATATGGTTTGATTAGTATCTGTGGCTATTATCGTTGCCGCTGTAAAATGCGGTTGAACAGTTGCAACAAGCATCAAAAAAGCATCAACTGCAGAGGGATGAAGTCTGTGCGCGCCTATAACCGCCCTAAACGAGCGGAAAGCTCCGCGCCGCAGGAATTTTCCAACAGCCACTCCAAAACCGAGTGCCGAGGGTTCGAATCCTTCTGCCCCTGCCACTAAAAGCTCCGAAGTCACCTGACTTCGGAGC
>CANQKJ010000085.1 GCA_947624465.1 uncultured Oscillospiraceae bacterium | reverse complement strand
ACCGACGGGGGGGCCGACTCGTCGTGGACCCAGGGGGGGCGGAACTGGGGGCCGTTCTCGGTATACTCCATGTATTCCCCCATAAAAAAGACCACGAAAATCACGCCCGCCAGCAGCAAAAGCGCCAGCAGGACGATGACCGCCTTGAGGAAGCGGCTTCCGCCCCTGCCACGGTAGCCCTGATATCTGTTTCTCTCGTCCCGTATGGCCATAAAGCCCCTCCAAAGCGGTCATCTCGTCAAAGCAGTTCCATCATATCACAGGGACGGGGCCTTTTCCAGCCGTAAAACCGCGATTTTTGTAAATTTTTTGCGTCGGAAGGGGACGTCATCGGACGGCCCACTGGGCCATGAGCAGCAGGGCGAAGCCGGGGGCCCCCAGCAGGCCCAGCACCAGCCCGTTCAGGAGATTCACCCCCAGCTGCACCCCCAGCGGGCCGCTCACCCCCTGGAACAGCCAGAGGAAGATCATCCCCACCCCCGAGCGGGCCAGCAGCCCCAGCAGGGCGGACAGGGGCCGGCGAAAGAGGAGGACGGCCAGCAGCAGGACCGCCAGCGCCCCGCCCAGAAGGGCCGGCCGGATCATGTATCCTCCTCTTTCCGGGCGTCCAGCCGCTTTACCTGCCGGACATAGTAGGCGTACCGGCTCCGAAGGGCGTTGATCTCATATACGCAGGCCTCCACTAGGTCGGGGTCGCTGTATGTGTTGAACTGAGAATAGGCGCAGTTGAGCAGGCTCCGGGTCTGCCGCAGGCCCTCCATGAGCTGTTCCCGCTCCGACTCCGCCTCGTTGGCCGCCCGCCGCCGGCCGAAGATGGTCTGTGTCATTCGTGTCACCTCCGTAACACATTGTATGTCCAGTTTGGACAAATATTCCAGCGGATATACCTCCGCCCGCCGGGACCGGCCCCTCCGCGCGCTTGACAGGGCGACGGATTTTGGGTATACTGTAAACTTAGTGAAATCCCGGCTGAATGACGTTTTTTTGTGCCGGTATCCGGCGATTTTCCCGGGCTTCTCCCTGATTTTGACGGGTTTCCCGTCCAAAGGGCGGCCCCGGGGCATATGAGGTGTTCCCATGGCGAAGTCCACTCCCAAAAATCAATACGGCAACGAGTCCATCTCCGCCCTGAAGGGGGCCGACCGGGTCCGCAAGCGCCCCGGCGTCATTTTCGGCTCCGACGGGCTGGAGGGCTGCGAGCACGCGGTATTCGAGATCCTCTCCAACGCCATCGACGAGGCCAGGGAGGGCTACGGCGACCTCATCACCGTCACCCGGTATGAGGACAGGTCCATCGAGGTGGAGGACTTCGGCCGGGGCTGCCCGGTGGACTGGAACGCGGCGGAGGACCGCTGGAACTGGGAGCTGGTGTTCTGCGAGCTGTACGCCGGCGGCAAGTACAAGGAAGCCGGCGGGGACAACTACGAGTACTCCCTGGGACTCAACGGCCTGGGCACCTGCGCCACCCAGTACGCCTCCGCGTACTTCGACGCGGTCATCCACCGGGACGGGAAGGAGTACACCCTCCACTTTGAGAAGGGCGAGATCACCGCGCCGAAAGACAAGTTCCTCCAAAGCGTCCCCTATACCGGGCGGAAGACCGGCTCCAAATTCCGCTGGAAGCCCGACCTGGAGGTGTTCACCGACATCGACATCCCGGTGGACTACTACCTGGACGTGATGAAGCGGCAGGCGGTGGTCAACGCCGGGGTCACCTTCCGGTTCCGCAATCAGGTGGGCAATAAATTCGAGACCACCGACTTCAAATATGAGAACGGCGTCGTGGACTATGTGACCGAGCTGGCGGGGGAGGACCCCCTGACCCAGCCGGTGTTCTGGCAGGCGGAGCGGAAGGGCCGGGACCGGGAGGACAAGCCGGAGTACAAGGTGAAGCTGTCGGTGTCCTTCTGCTTCTCCAACCGGGTGCAGGTCATCGAGCACTACCACAACTCCTCCTGGCTGGAGCACGGCGGCTCCCCGGAGAAGGCCATGCGCTCCGCCTTCGTCTCCGCCATCGACGGGTGGCTGAAGCGGAACGGCAAGTACACCAAGAACGAGTCCAAGATCTCCTGGAACGACATCCAGGACGCCCTGGTGCTGGTGTCCAACAACTTCTCCACCCAGACCTCCTACGAGAACCAGACGAAAAAGTCCATCACCAACAAATTCGTCCAGGAGGCCATGGCCGACTTCCTCAAGAGCCAGTTTGAGGTCTATTTCATCGAGAACCCCCAGGACGCGGAGAAGATCGGCGCCCAGGTGCTCATCAACAAGCGGTCCCGGGAAAAGGCGGAGCAGACCCGGCTGGGCATCAAGAAAAAGCTGTCCGGCTCCCTGGACATCTCCAACCGGGTACAGAAGTTCGTTGACTGCCGCACGAAAGACGTGGACCGGCGGGAACTCTACATCGTGGAGGGCGACTCCGCTCTGGGCAGCGTGAAGCTGGGGCGGGACGCGGAGTTCCAGGGCATCATGCCCATCCGGGGCAAGATTTTGAACTGCCTGAAGGTGGACTACGCCCGCATCTTCAAAAGCGAGATCATCACCGACCTGCTGAAGGTCATCGGCTGCGGCGTGGAGGTCAAGGACAAGCACGTGAAGGACCTGGCCGCCTTCGACCTCAATAACCTCCGCTGGAACAAGATCGTCATCTGCACCGACGGCGACGAGGACGGCTTTCAGATCAGGACCCTGGTGCTGGCCATGATCTACCGGCTGATCCCCACCCTCATCCAGGAGGGCTACGTGTATATCGCCGAGTCCCCCCTGTACGAGATCACTTATAAGGAAAAGACCTGGTTCGCCTACTCGGACAGGGAGCGCAACGAGATCACCGCCTCCATGGAGGGGAAGAAGTACGAGGTCCAGCGCTCCAAGGGCCTGGGCGAGAACGAGCCGGACATGATGTGGCTGACCACCATGAACCCGGAGACCCGCCGGCTCATCAAGGTGATGCCCGAGGACGCGGAGCGCACCGCCCAGGTGTTCGACCTGCTGCTGGGGAACAACCTCCAGGGCCGGAAGGACCACATCGCCGACAACGGGTACAAATATCTGGACATGGCTGACATTTCGTAATATCTGACAAGGACTGAACTGAATGGCAAGGAAAAAGCCTCCCGAGCAATCCGGGCCCAAAAAAGTGGATACTACCAACGTCATGGGCCTGCGGGCCCAAATGCTGGAGCAGCCCATCACCGAGACGCTGGAGCTGAACTTCATGCCCTACGCCATGAGCGTCATCGTGTCCCGGGCCATCCCGGAGATCGACGGCTTCAAGCCCTCCCACCGGAAGCTGCTCTACACCATGTACGACATGGGCCTGCTCACCAAGCCCCGCACCAAGAGCGCCAACGTGGTGGGGGCTACCATGAAGCTGAACCCCCACGGGGACGCCGCCATCTACGACACCATGGTCCGCCTGAGCCGGGGCTACGGCGCCCTGCTCCACCCGCTCGTCGACTCCAAGGGCAACTTCGGAAAGGTGTACTCAAGGGACATGGCCTGGGCGGCCTCCCGGTACACGGAGGTGCGCCTGGACCCCATCTGCGCCGAGCTGTTCCGGGACATCGACCAGGACGCGGTGGACTTCGTGCCCAACTACGACGGCAAGCTGATGGAGCCCACCCTGCTGCCCACCACCTTCCCCAACGTGCTGGTGGCGGCCAACCAGGGCATCGCCGTGGGCATGGCCTCCAACCTGTGCGGGTTCAACCTGGGGGAGGTGTGCGACGCCGCCATCGCCTATATGAAGGACCCCGGCGTGGACCTGATGGGCATCCTGAAGGCCCCGGACTTCTCCACCGGCGGACAGATCCTGTACGACGGGGCGGCCCTGGCGGAGATATACCGCACCGGCCGGGGCAGCTTTAAGCTGCGGGCCAAATGGCGGTACGTGAAAGAGGAGAACCTCATCGAGATCTATGAGATCCCCTACACCGCCACGGCGGAGGCCATCCTGGACAAGGTGGCCGAGCTGGTCAAGGCGGGCAGGATCAAAGAGATCGCCGATATGCGGGACGAGACCGACCTGAACGGCCTGAAGCTGACCATCGACCTGAAGCGGGGGGCCGACCCCGACAAGCTCATGGCCCGGCTGTTCCAGGCCACCCCCCTCCAGGACGCCTTCTCCTGCAACTTCAACATCCTCATTGCCGGTATGCCGAGGGTCATGGGGGTGGCGGAGATTTTGGACGAGTGGACCGCCTGGCGGATGGACGGCGTACGGCGGCGCACCTATTTCGTATGCAAGAAGAAAGAGGAGAAGCTCCACCTTTTGAAGGGCCTGCGGCGCATCCTGCTGGACATCGACAAGGCCATCAAGATCATCCGGGAGACCGAGTCCGACGAGGAGGTGGTCCCCAACCTGATCATCGGCTTCGGCATCGACCAGGTCCAGGCCGAGTTCGTGGCGGATATCCGCCTGCGGAACATCAACAAGGAGTATATCCTCAAGCGCACCGAGGAGGTCTCCGCCCTGGAGGGGGAGATCGCCGATTTGAAAGACATCATCAACTCTCCGAAGCGCATCAAGGCCATCATCACCGCCGAGCTGGAGAACGTGAAGAAGAAGTACGCCGTCCCCCGCCGCACCGAGATCGTCTACGAGTACCAGCAGGCGGTGGAGGAGGAGAAGGCCGCCGCGGAGGAGGCCCCCGCCTACCCGGTGAACGTATTCATCTCCAAAGAGGGCTACCTGAAAAAGATCACCCCCCTGTCCCTGCGGATGTCCGGCGAGCAGAAGTACAAGGAGGGGGACGGCCCCTTCCTCCAGTGGGAGGGGAACAGCGCCGACGAGTTGCTGGTGTTCACCGACCGGCAGCAGTGTTACAAGACCCGCCTCAGCGACTTCGAGGACGCCAAGGCCAGCGTGCTGGGGGACTACCTCCCCACCAGGCTGGGCATGGAAGCGGACGAGAGGTTCGTGTGGGCCTGCGCCCCCGGGGACTACTCCGCCCACCTGCTGTTCTTCTTTGAGAACGGCAAGGCGGCGCGGGTGGAGCTGTCCGCCTACGCCACCACCTCCAACCGGCGGAAGCTCACCGGGGCCTATTCGGACAAGTCGCCTCTGGTGTCCGCCGCCCTGCTCGCCGAGGACCGGGAGATGGCGGTCGTCTCCACTGAGGGCCGCTGCGTGGTGTTCCACACCGCCTCCCTCAACCCCAAGACCACCCGGAACACCCAGGGGGTCAATGTGATGACCCTGAAACCCAAGTACCGGGTGGAGCGGGCCCTGCCTCTGGAGGACACCGCCATCGTCAACGCCGCCCGGTACCGGGCCCGGTCCCTGCCCATCGCCGGGGCCCTGCTGAAGGAGGAGGACCGGGGGGAGGAACAGCTCACCCTGGGGAACACATAATATGGAAGGAGCGCGTCACATATGGCAAACTTTGAGAAACTGAAAGGCAATCTGGAGCGGAACGGCTTCGACGTGTCCTGCTTTGACACGGCGGCGGAGGCGACCGGTTACCTGCTGGAGAAGCTGGCGGGCAAAACGGTGGGCTACGGCGGCTCCATGACCCTGTCCGAGATGGGGCTGATGGACCGGCTGGGGGAGCGCTCCACCGTGGTGAGCCACTGGCAGGGGGACCCTGTCGAGAAGGCCGCCTTCACCCAGGCGTACCTCTGCTCGGTGAACGGCATCGCCGAGACCGGCGAGATCGTCAACATCGACGGCACCGGCAACCGGGTCTGCTCCACCATCTTCGGCCATGACGAGCTGTACCTGGTGGTGGGCCGGAACAAGATCGCCCCCGACTACGATGGCGCTCTGTGGCGGGCGCGGAACATCGCGTCCCCAAAGAACGCCCAGCGGCTGGGCCGCAGGACCCCCTGCGCCGTGAAGGGCGACAAATGCTATGACTGCGACAGCCCCGAGCGCATCTGCAGGGCGCTCACCGTGCTGTGGAAGAAGCCCAACGGCGTCAAGCGGGCCGAGGTGGTCCTCATCGACCAGGAGCTGGGCTACTGAGGCAGATTTTCAGTGCCAACGGAGGCAGTATGGACCATTCTGTGTGGAAACAGTATATCGCGCCCGCCCTGATCATCGCGGCGGCCTCGTTCATCTACGCCCTGGGCTTCGTGTGGTGCTATGACCCCAACGGCATCGCCTTCGGAGGGGTCACCGGTCTGGCTCAGATCGTCAACCGATTCCTTCCCGCCGCCCCCATCGGCGTCACCGTCATCGTGCTGAACATCCCCCTGTTCCTGCTGGGGTGGAAGTTCATCGGCGGGCGGCTGCTGGTGTCCTCCCTGTACGCCATGTTCCTGTCCTCGGTGTTCATCGACGTGCTCACCCCCCTGTGGGACTGGCAGCCCATGGAACCTCTGCTGGCCTGTATCTTCGGCGGCCTGCTGCTGGGGTTGTCCCTGGGGCTGGTGTTCCAGCAGGGGGCCACCACCGGCGGCACCGACCTGCTGGCCCGGCTACTGAAGCTGAAGCTGGCCTGGCTGCCCATGGGAAGGCTGCTGCTGGGCATCGATCTGGCGGTGATCCTGACGGTGGCCCTTACCTTCCGCACCCTGGAGGCCGCCCTCTACGGTCTGGTGGCCCTGTATATCTCCACCATCGTCATGGACGGGGTGCTTTACGGCATCGACACCGCCAAGGTGGCCTATATCATCAGCGACCGGAACGAGGCCATCGCCCGCGCCATCGTCAGCGATCTGGACCGGGGGGTCACCATCCTCCCCGGCAAGGGCGGCTACACCGGCCGTGAAAAAAACGTGCTCATGTGCGCCTTCAAGCAGCGGGAGATCGCCGCCATCAAGGCCGCCGTGAAGGAGATCGACCCGGACGCCTTCCTCATCGTCTGCAACGCCCATGAGGTGTTGGGAGAGGGCTTCCGGGACTACAAAAAGGACGATCTGTAAGTCCGTTTTCACTCCCCAGGAGAGGAGGCGCGAGCCGTGAAGAGGATCATCCCCGCGCTGGCGCTGCTGCTGGCGGTCTGTCTGCCGCTGACCGGCTGCGCCGCCATGCTGGAGCGCACCTGGTCCGGCTCCGAGACCCATGTGGACTACCCCGTGGTGGAGGAGGACTCCACCCTCCGGGTGGAGACCTATCAGGCCCTGGTCAACGCCCTGCTGTACTATGTGAACGAGCACAGCGCCGCCGGGGCCATCCGCCTCTATAACTACGCCGGCGAGGTGGAGGCCGACCTGGAGCGGGCCAGGGAACAGGTGACGGAGCGGGACCCCCTGGCCGCCTACACCGTGCGGAGCCTGACCTATACCGTCACCCGCATCCTCACCTATTACGAGGTGGAGGTGCGCCTCGCCTATGCCCGCACTGCCCAGGAGGCGGACGCCATCCGCACCGTCTTCGGACAGGCCGGACTGAGCGCCGAGCTGGGGCGGATGGCGGCGGAGCGGGAGAGCGGGGCGGCGCTGCTGCTGTCCGGCTTTACCGGGGACGCCGGCCTGGTGGACGAGCTGTTCCGGCTCGCCTGGTACGGCGACCCCGCCCGGAGCGACCGGGAACCCCCCGCCCTTGAGGCCGCCTTCTATCCCGAGACAGGACCCCGCCGCATCCTTGAGATCGCCCTCCGGTGGGAAGAGCCTCCGGAGGGGAGCGGGGACTACGCCGCCCGCCTGGAGGAGGCCGCCTCCGCCCTGCTGGAGGCCCATCCGCCCGCCGGGGAGGGCTATACCCTGGAGGAACTGGCCGCCCTTCTGCGGGGCACCGCCGCCTATGAGGAGGACGGCTCCACGCTGGCCCTGGCCGCCCTGGCCGGAGAGCCGGTCTCCGACAGGGGGTTGATCCTGGCCATGGAGTATCTGTGCCGCCGGTGCGGGGTGGAGGCCCTCCCCGTGCTGGGAGAGGACGGCTCCCTCTGGCTCATGGTGGACACGCCGGAGGGATACCGGCACTTGCCGGCGCAGGGACTGATCCCGCCCGCCGACCCGGAGGAGGAGCCGGCGCGGCTTCTCTACACCGACCAGGGCATGACGGCGCTGGGCCGGCGGTGGAATACCGGGCTGTATCCGCCCTGCCCGGAGCCGGAACCCGTGCCCTCCGGGCCGCCGGAGCCGGAGGCGTCGTGAAAATTAGCCCTTGACAAGGGGGAGTTTTTCTGGTACACTCCCCTTTGTTCCCGCGAGTGTAGCTCATCTGGTAGAGCGCCACCTTGCCAAGGTGGAGGTAGCGAGTTCGAGCCTCGTCACTCGCTCCAAATAAAAACTCCCATCTTCGGATGGGAGTTTTTATTTGGGTTCCGCCGCCGTTGGCGGCTCCACCTTTTTGATTACATATGCTCGGCGGAAGTGAATTCCGCCTGCGCCGGCGCACCTGCGCCGCGGCCCAGAAGGGCCGTGCCACAGACAGCCAAGGCGCGGGGCCCCCGCAAAGCGCAGCTTTGTGGGGTGCGGAAGCGAGTTCGAGCCTCGTCACCGCGGTTTTCCGCCTTCGCCGCGGCCCGGATGGGCCGTATACGCGCCTGCTTTCGCAGGCGCTTTTTTGCCGCCCAAAAATCCGATAAAAAGGAAAACAATGCTTGCACCTGTCCCGCCGTTATGATAAAATCATCGTTAGACTTGGGGTGGTTTTGGCTGCCCGCGTCTTGACAGAAATCGCAGGACAATCAGAGCGAGGTGAGGAATATGTCCTTTGAGGCCATTCAACAGGTCACGGCGG
>CANQKJ010000084.1 GCA_947624465.1 uncultured Oscillospiraceae bacterium | reverse complement strand
ATTTCGGTCCGCTTCGGGGGGCCTGTTTTTGTGCGTCCTTTTTCGGAATTGTGCTTTGATTACAATGTTTCAACCTTCCTCCTCTTATCCTCAAAAAGGCGCAAAAAAGGCGCCCCCACGCCGGGGGACGCCGCGCAAACCAAAGGAAACCGGGCTATCGGCCCAGTCCAAAGGCGCGCAGGATCCCCACGGCGACATTCTCAAACCGCTTTTCGGCCTTGACTGCCACAGAAACATAGTTGGTATTGGTCATCGTGCGCGCCTCCTTTCTTTTGGATGATTTCCCGCTCAGTATATCCGCTCCGGCAGGAATTGTCAAGCCCTATTTTTCAGGGCGTCCCCCGGCCCCCGTGATGTGCGCGGGAACGGAGAACGCCCCCGCCTTTCAGCGGGGGCGTTCTCCGTTCTCAGCTTTTGCGGATGTGGGCGTGGTTGTAGATGTGATCGATGCAGTAGCAGTACTCCCCGTCGCACTTGGAGCAGTAGCGGAACTCCATGTCGGGGTCGTCCGCGTCGGTGACGCCGCAGACGGCGCACTTGCGGGTGTACCCCCGGCCGGTACTGGCGGCGCCGCTTCTCTGCCGGGCCTGCCGCTGGGCCCGCTTGAAGCTGATGACCTTGGGGTCGGCCTGACGCTTGGCGATGCCCAGCTTGTAGGACCAGACGGGCCAGGTGAAGATGAAGTAGTTGACGATGGAGGGCAGGAAGGCCAGCGCCAGCGCCACGATGCCCGCCTGGAAGAAGCGGATGGCGTCGATCAGCACCAACGCCACGTCGATGAGGGCCATCCACTTCATCTTCACCGGCACCACAAAGAACAGCAGCACCTGCATCTCCCCGTAGTAGGTGGCGATGATGAGGAAGATGGATAGGTTGACATAATACGCATTGGCAAAGGGGAACAGCACGCCGTAGGGGGAGAGCAGACCGGCGATCATCCCGTAGACGGCGGTGAGGACCACGCCGCACAGATAGAACAGGGTGAACTTGGCGGTGCCCCACTCCCGCTCCAGCATCTGGCCGATCCAGAAGTAGAAATAGCACCCCAGCAGCAGGTAGAAGGGGTTGGAGGAATTGGGGGTGAAGAGGAAGGTCACCAGCCGCCACACCTGCCCCCGCAGCACCAGCGGCGTGTACAGGGGGATAAAGGCGGCGACGCTGGGGAACAGCAGCTCCAGCACATAGACGATGACCTGGCCGATACAGACCCACAGCATCAGGTTGGGGATGCCGAACCGGGGATGCTTGGCGCAGAAGCGGTCGATGATGCCGCCGTTGCCTTGACCATACATGAAAAGCCCTCCTTCCGGGCATTTGGATCATTTTACCCCATTTGGGGGCGGAAGTTGTCAACGAAGTGTAAATTTCACAAAATCACCGGGCTGGTGGTCCACTCCCGGCCTGGGACGGGGACCGGGTCCAGACACAGGTCGTAGAGGTCGGTGCAGCGGGCCTCCAGCTCAAACAGCCGCCGGCCCTCTCCGTCCAGCTCTTTGGCGTGGGCGGGCTTGGTGAGGACGGGCAGAGGGGCCGTCTTTTTGAGCCGCTTCAATATCTCCCTGCCCCGCGCATTGCAGCCCAGCACCCGCAGATAGGGCGGATTTTCGGGCACATCGGCGGCGGTGAGGCCCAGAAAGGCCCACAGGGTCATCCGCCGCAGGCGGGCGTGGGCGTAGCGCTTGGTCTTGGCCAGCGCCCACACCTCCTCCAGGGAGGTCCCCCTTTGGACGGCCCGGTACAGGCGGCTGGCCAGGCCCTCCCCGCTGTCGGGCAGGGCCTCGAAGCCGCTCAGGCTCATGGAGCGCAGCCGGGCCAGCACCGCCCGCTCGGCGCGCCGCAGGTCGGCGAAGCCCTCTGATTGCAGCTTCCCCGCGCGAATTTGTTCTCTCAGATACGAGGCGGAGGGATAATCCGGGTGGTCCCCCCCGTCATGGCCCGCGCCGGCGCGGGGGACGGCGACCACCTCCGGGACCCAGCCCAGCCGCCGGGCGGCCCTCAGGTACTCCACCGCCAGATTGTCGTTGGGGTTTGCCAGCAGGGCGGCCCGCTCCGCCCCCGCCAGGCCGGCGGCGGCCTTTTGCCGGCAGGCGGCGAAGGAAGCGCCGCCTGCCAGCTCCTCCCGGAGGGCGGCGTCATAGGCCGGGCCGTCCAGGCTGGCGGCCAGCGTCTTCAGGCCGTCCGCGTCCCCGCTCTCGCTGCCGAAGGACAGACACTCCGCCCCGGCCGCTCTCAGGATGTTCACCGCGCCCCGGGCGAACCGCTCCGCCGAGGCGGCCGCCCACACCGTGGGCAGCTCCAGCACCAGGTCGGCGCCTCCCTCCAGGGCGGCCCTGGCCCGGCGCCATTTGTCGAAGAGGGCGCAGTCCCCCCGCTGGACGAAGTTCCCGCTCATGGCGGCGGCGACGGCGCAGTCCTCCCCCAGCGCTCTTCTGGTCTCGGCGATGTGCCGGGCGTGGCCGGCGTGGAATGGGTTGTACTCCGCCACGATCCCCACGGTCCTCATCCCCCGGCTCCCTCCCGTCTGTTCAAAGTTTTTTCACAAATTTGCGAAAAACGCTTGCGGCGCGGCTTTGTGCGTATTATAATACAAGCTATCTTCCAAAGACCCCGGGTTTGTATATTGCGTATTATAATACAAAGAGCCGCAGGAAGCAAACAGTTCTTATGGCTAAAGGAGTGTATCTCAATGAAAGTTCTGGTCATCAACGCGGGCAGTTCTTCTCTGAAGTACCAGCTTCTGGACACCGACAGCCAGGGCGTGCTGGCCAAGGGCCTGTGCGAGCGCATCGGCATCGACGGCCGGTTCACCTATAAGGCCCCCGGCAGGGAGACCGTGGACGCGGTGAGCATCCCCATGCCCACCCACGCCGAGGCCATCCAGGCGGTGCTGAACGCCCTGGTGGACCCGGCCAATGGGGTCATCTCCTCCATGAAGGAGATCGACGCGGTGGGCCACCGGGTGGTCCACGGCGGCGAGACCTTCGCCAGCTCGGTGAAGATCGACGACAAGGTGATGGCCGCCATCGAGGCGTGCGTCCCCCTGGCCCCCCTGCACAACCCGGCCAACATCACCGGCATCAAGGCCTGCATCGCCGTGATGGGTCCCAACGTGCCCCAGGTGGCCGTGTTCGACACCGCCTTCCACCAGACCATGCCCCCGGTGGCCTATACCTACGCCATCCCCTATGAGTACTACGAAAAGGACAAGGTCCGCCGCTACGGCTTCCACGGCACCAGCCACAAGTACGTGACCCAGCGGGCCGCCGATATGCTGGGCAAGCCCATCGAGTCCCTGCGCCTCATCTCCTGCCACCTGGGCAACGGCTCCTCCGTGGCGGCGGTGAAGTACGGCAAGAGCGTGGACACCTCCATGGGCTTCACCCCCCTGGCCGGTCTGCCCATGGGCACCCGGGCCGGCGATCTGGACGCGGGCATCCTGGAGTTCCTGATGAAGAAGTACGGCCTGGACATCGACGCCATGCTGAACATCCTCAACAAGAAGTCCGGCGTGCTGGGGGTCTCCGGCGTGTCCTCCGACTTCCGGGATCTGACCAAGGCCGGCGAGGAGGGCAACGCCCGTGCCGCCCTGGCTCTGGACATCTTCAGTTACAGCGTGAAGAAGTATATCGGCTCCCTGGCCGCCGTCATGGGCGGAGTGGACGCCATCATCTTCACCGCCGGCGTGGGCGAGAACGACGCCGACCAGCGCATGGCCATCGCCTCCGGCCTGGAGTTCATGGGCGTGAAGATGGACCCCGACGCCAACAACGTCCGGGGCAAGGAGGCCGTCATCTCCGCCATCGACTCCAAGGTGCAGGTGCTGCTCATCCCCACCAACGAGGAGCTGATGATCGCCCTGGACACCGCGGCGCTGGTGTAAGCCTCACAGAACATAGGACAGACCGGCCCCGGCGGGGACTTCCCCGCCGGGGCCTTTTCCGCGCCCGGAAAAGTTTTTTGATTTTTACGCCCTTTCCCCTTGACATTCTCGATATTCGAGATTATACTGAAGCTGTGATCTCGATATTCGAGATTCTTTCTTTCCCCATCAAACTCGATATTCGAGAATAGGAGGGACCGCTATGCCCCGACTGAAATTTCAGACCCTGACGGAGCAGATGTTCTACGTGCTGCTGTGCCTCAAAACCGAGTGCTGCGGCATGGATATCCTGGACCGGGTGCCGGCCATGACCGGCGGGCGGGTCAGCGTGGGGTCCGGGACGCTCTACAATCTGCTGGAGCAGTTTTTGGAAGCGGGGATGATCCGGGAGACCCGGGTGGAGGGCCGCCGGCGGAGCTACATCCTCACCCCGGCGGGCCGGGACCGGCTCAGGGAGGAGTACCGCCGCATCGCCGCCCAGGGGGAGGACTACCGCCGCGTCTTCGGAGAGGGGGAGACGAAATGAAAGACACCAAGCGCCGCATCGAATTCTTTTCCTTCTACGACCACACCGGCATCGAACAGCACCTGGAGAAAATGGCCGCCAAAGGCTGGATGCTGGACAGGCTGGGGACCTATCTGTGGTATTACCGCCGGTGCGGACCCAAACCGATGAAGTTCTGCGTCACCTACTACCCCCGGGCCTCCCAGTTCGACCCGGAGCCCTCCGAGGGGGAACTGGACTTCCGGGCGTTCTGCGAGCGCACCGGGTGGAAGCTGGCGGCCTCCAGCGCCCAGCTCCAGATCTTCCGCAACGAGGACCCGGACGCCGTCCCCATCGAGACCGATCCGGTCCTGGAGATCGACACCCTCCACCGGGCGGCCAAAAAGAGCTTCCTGCCCGGCTATTTCGTCCTGCTGGCCCTGGGCGTGTTACAGGTCTTTTTGTTCATCGGCCAGTTGGTGAATGACCCCATCGGCTGGCTGTCCCGCCCCAGCAGTCTGTTCTCCGGCTTTGCCTGGATCATCCTGCTTTTGCTCCTCTCCGTGGAGCTGATCGCCTATTTTCGCTGGCGGGCCAGGGCGAAACAGGCGGCGGAGCGGGGAGAATTCCTGGCCACGCCCAGCACTTCCGCTTTCCAGCGGGTCTGCTTGGCGCTGGTGCTGGTCTGCTTCGCCTGGTGGCTGGTGAATCTTATTTTCCTGGGCAATACGCTCATGCAATATGTGGCCGCGGCGATGCTGGTGACGATCGCTGTCCTGCTGACCCTGTTCATCGGCCTGAAAAACCTGATGAAGCGCCTGGGTGTGCCCAAAAGCCTCAACCGGGGCGTCACCTTTACCGTCTATTTCATCGTGGCGTTCGTCCTGTTCGGCGCCATCATATTCTTCGGCTTCCGTGCGGTGACCAGCGGTCTGCTGGACGGCAGCATCTATCTGAGCGGCGACCCGCCCCTGTCGGTATCCGACCTGGCGGACGTGGATATGGACGGCTATCTCACCCGCCGCTCCGGGGACGAGACCGTCCTGCTGGGTCAGTACGAGGTCCATCAGCACGTGGACTGGAACCGGGACGACCCGGACCTCACCCTCCCCTCTCTGGAGTACACCCTCACCGAGGTCAAGCTGCCCCTTCTCTACAACTGGTGCAGAGACAGGCTATACCATGAGGACGACAAGTACTGGGAGGAGTTCGGCTATCATTACGTGGCAACGGACCCCGCCCCCTGGGGCGCCAAGGAGGCGTGGGAGCGGGTGTATGACGACGGGGTCCGCACGAACCGCTTCCTGCTGTGCTATGAACACAGCATTGTCGTCATCCGCTTCGGCCCCGACCGGACCCCCACCCCGGAACAGATGGCCGTGGTGGGCGAAAAACTGGGGAAATAGCGCGCAAAACTCCCCTCCCGGCCGGGAGGGGAGTTCGCTTTTACCGCTCGTTCCGCCGCCGAAAGGCCAGATAGCCCTCCAAAATCAGCGACGCGGCCACCGCGTCCACGTCCTTTTTGTGGTCCTTCATCTTCTTCCCGCCGGCGTGGAGGATGGCGTGGGCCTCCACGGTGGTGCGCCGCTCGTCCCACAGGCGGACGGGCATCCCGGTCCGCCCCTCCAGCTTGGCGGCAAAGTCCCGGTACAGCTCCGCCCGGGGACCCTCGGTGCCGTCCATGTTCCGGGGGAATCCCATCACCAGCTCGTCCACCCCCCGCTCCGCGATGAGCTTCTCCAGCCCGTCCAGCACCGCCTCCGGCCTCCGGCTGTGGATCACCGTGGTGAACCCCGCCAGCAGGCCGCTCTCGTCGGACACCGCCACGCCGGTGCGGGCGTCCCCGTAGTCGATGGCCATGACCCGCATGGGCCTCTCCCCCCTTTGTTTTTTCACATTATAAATAAAAAATTCGCCCTTGACAAGCCCCCGCAAATGTGATAGTCTATCGTCACCTGCGAGCAGGGCTTTCTTTTTGTGGCCATTTTTACGGGATGGCCGCAAAAACCCTCACCCCGTCCACCGGGCCGCAGGGAGGCAATTCTGCCGCTCTCCCGTAGCCTTTTTCGGGCGCGCTGCGCCCGTCGGCGGCGCTGGAAGCGGCATAAGGCCGGGTCCGGCGCCTTTTTGCGCCCGCCGGTCAAATTCATCAAGGAGGTGCCGAGAATGGCGAAAGCCGGTAACCGTGTGAAGGTCGTCCTGCGCTGCTCCGAGTGCAAACAGCGCAACTACAACACCAAGAAGAACAAGCGCAATACCACCGAGCGTCTGGAACTCAACAAGTACTGCCCCTTCTGCAGAAAGCACACTCTGCACACCGAAACGAAGTAAGGAAAGAGGGGTAACTGATGTCTGAACAGGAGAAGAACCTGGAGTCCGTAAACTCCGAGAAGAAGGCCAAACCTGCCAAGAAGCAGGAGAAGAAGCCCAACCGGGTCGTCCGCTGGTTCAAGGACCTGAAGGGCGAGCTGAAAAAGGTCACCTGGCCCACCCTCAAGGACGTGGTCAAGAACGTGGGCGTCGTCATCGTGTGCGTGATCATCATCGGCATTTTCATCTGGGTATTCGACTGGCTGGCCCGCGCCGTGGTCGACGCCCTGCTGAAGCTCTTCAGCTGACGGTGCCCCATGGCTGAGGAGCTGAAGTGGTATGTGGCCCACACCTACTCCGGCTACGAGAAAAACGTGGCCATGTCCATCGAGCAGGCTGTGGAAAACCGCAATATGCACGATTTGATCGCCGAAGTCTCCATCCCCATGGAGACCGTCACCGAGATCACCGACAACGGCCCCAAGACCGTGGAGCGCAAGGTGTTCCCCGGCTATGTGCTGGTCAAAATGGTCATGACCGACGAGACCTGGCACCTGGTGCGGAACATCCGGGGCGTCACCGGATTCGTGGGCGCCGCCAACAAGGCCATCCCCCTCACCGACGAGGAGATCGCCGCCCTGGGCGTGGAAAAGCGCGAGGTGGTGGTGGCCTACGACGTGGGCGACAGCGTCAAGATCGTCGACGGCGCCCTCGCCTCCTTCATCGGCACCGTGGAAGAGCTGGACAAGGAGCGCGGCAAGGTCCGCGTCGTGGTGTCCATGTTCGGCCGGGAGACGCCGGTGGAGCTGGAGCTGGACCAGGTGGAGACCATCTGACCCAGGTCCATTGGAACGAAAGGGACAAACGCGTCCCATCCGTGGGAGGAGCGGCCAGCGCGCTCCGTCACCACCACACTTTTATCAGGAGGTGCTGTTTCAAATGGCACAGAAAATCACTGGATATGTAAAACTGCAGATCCCCGCCGGCCAGGCCACTCCCGCGCCCCCCGTGGGCCCCGCCCTGGGCCAGCACGGCGTCAATATCGCCGCCTTCACCAAGGAGTTCAACGAGCGCACCAAGAAGGACATGGGCCTCATCATCCCCGTGGTCATCACCGTGTACGCCGACCGCTCCTTCACCTTCATCACCAAGACTCCCCCCGCCGCGGTGCTCATCAAGAAGGCCTGCAACATCGAGTCCGGCTCCGGCGTCCCCAACAAGACCAAGGTCGCCAAGATCAGCAAGGCCGACGTGCAGAAGATCGCCGAGACCAAGATGCCCGACCTGAACGCGGGCAGCCTGGAGGCCGCCATGAGCATGATCGCCGGCACCGCCCGCTCCATGGGCGTGACGGTGGAAGAGTAAGGGAAGGAGGAACGAGATATGGCTTTCAAGGGTAAGAAATATGTGGACAGCGCCAAGCAGATCGACCGCTCCACCCAGTATGACGTGGCCGACGCCATGGCCCTGGTCATCAAGACCGCTACCGCCAAGTTCGACGAGACCGTGGAGCTCCACGTGAAGCTGGGCGTCGACTCCCGCCACGCCGACCAGCAGGTCCGCGGCGCCATCGTCCTTCCCCACGGCACCGGCAAGACCCGCAAGGTGCTGGTCTTCGCCAAGGACGCCAAGGTCCAGGAGGCCCTGGACGCCGGCGCCGACTATGCCGGCGGCATGGAGCTGGTGGAGAAGATCCAGAAGGAGAACTGGTTCGACTTCGACGTGGTGGTCGCCACCCCCGACATGATGGGCACCGTGGGCCGTCTGGGCAAGCTGCTGGGCCCCAAGGGCCTGATGCCCTCCCCCAAGGCCGGCACCGTCACCCCCAACGTGACCCAGGCCGTCAAGGAGATCAAAGCCGGTAAAGTGGAGTACCGTCTGGACAAGACCAACATCATCCACTGCCCCATTGGCAAGGTGTCCTTCGGCCCCGAGAAGCTGAGCGAGAACCTGAACGCCCTCATGGGCGCCATCGTCAAGGCCAAGCCCGCCGCCGCCAAGGGCCAGTACG
>CANQKJ010000083.1 GCA_947624465.1 uncultured Oscillospiraceae bacterium | reverse complement strand
ATCTCCTTGCGGATGACGGTGTCCTTGCCCTTGTTGGCGCCGTGCTTGGTGCCGTAGCTGATGGCCAGGGCGTCCACCCCGGTCTGCCGGAAGAACTTGATGGCGTCCATGGGGTTGGTGTAGGTGGAGTTGGCGGCGAACACGTGGTCCTCCACCCCCGCCAGCACCCCCAGCTCGCCCTCCACGGTGACCCCCCGCTCATGGGCGTATTTGACCACCTCGCGGGTGAGCTCCACGTTCTCCTCAAAGGGGAGAGAGGACCCGTCGATCATCACGGAGGTGTACCCCCCGGCGATGGCGGCGGCGCAGGCGTCGAAGGTCTTGCCGTGGTCCAGGTGCAGGGCTACCGGGATTGGGCTGTGCTCGGCGTACTTCTTCACCGCGTTGGCGATGTTCTGTGCCCCTTTCTTCTTGTCCTCCAGGGTGCCGTTGGCGAAGTCGGTGCAGCCGCCCATAAAGGCGTTGGCCAGATCCGCCCCCTGGAGGATGGCGGCGGAGCGGAACATCTCGTGGACCTCGATCACCGCTTTGGCTTGGCATACGGCGTTGACGTTGAAGGCGCCCTGGGCGTAGTTGTATTTCTCGGTGGCGTCTAAGATCGCTTTCATCGGTACCAGCGGCATCGTCTATTCACCTATTCCTTTCTTTATACAGGTTTGGTCACAAAATGAAGAAAAAGCGAAAAAGCGGGCGCTCTTTCAACCTTTTCCCATATTTTTGTTTTGGCCGCGGTCTTGCGCATAGGGAACTTCCAATCCTATACAGAGAGTTTAATATATTTCTCATAAAATTGCAACAATTATTTTTACTTTTTGTGCAAATCAACGATTTCCACCGGTAAAGTTTCCAGCTCTTTCCTTTTCATAGAGAAGCCCCTCTGGTCAGATCCCGCCGGCCAGAGGGGCTGAAAATTCTGATGCTATTGCGCCGCCGATTCCCGCTCAAGGCCGGCCATCTCCGGGCGGAAGACAAAGAAGAACACGATGGCGGAGGCCGCGACGGAGATGAGGTCGCTGACCGGCTCCGCCAAGAACACCGCGAATACTTTGTTTTCAAAGAAGCGGGGCAGGATGAAGATCAGGGGGATCAGCAGGATCACCTTGCGGAGGCAGGCGATAAAGAGGGACGCCGCGGCCTTCCCGATGGACATGAACGTCTGCTGGACGGCCAGCTGGACGCCGAAGAGCCCCATGGCGGCGGTGTATACCCGCAGCGTCCACACGGCGATATCGACCAGCTCCGCATCGCTGTTGAAGATGCCCACAAAGAAGACCGGGAACAGTTGCACCAGCAGCCAGAAGACCGCCATCACCGCCACGCTGATCCGCAGCAGGGCCCGGAACGCCTCCCTTACCCGTTTGGGGTTTTTCGCCCCGTAGTTATAGCTGATGATGGGCTGGGCCCCCTGGCCGATCCCCTGAGTGGGGATCCAGCACATCTGCAGCACCGTGCTGGCGATGGTCATGGCGCCCACGGCGGGGTCGCCGCCATAGCGGTGCAGGGAGCTGTTGAAGCAGATGTTCAGCAGCGCCTCCGTGGACTGCATGATGAACGGGGCCAGCCCCAGGGCCAGCGCCGGCAGCATCACCTTTGCCCGGGGGAGCAGATACCTCCGCCGCAGCCGGAGCCGGGTCCGCCGCCCCAGCAGGAAGCGCAGCACCCATATGCAGGAGATGGCCTGAGAGATCACGGTGGCCACGGCCGCGCCCCGGACCCCCATATGGAGCAGGTAGATGAAGACGGGGTCCAGAACGATATTGCTCACGGCGCCGATCAGCACCGAGCGCATACTGAACTGGGTGAAGCCCTGGGTGCTGATGAAGAGGTTCATCCCCAGGGCGATCATAACGAAGACGGAGCCGCTGGTATAGATGCGCATATAGGGCAGGGCGTACTGGATGGTGTCCTCGCTGCACCCGAACAGCCAGAGCAGCGGCTCGCCCCAGATCCAGAAGGCCGCGGTCAGCGCCGCCGCGGCGATGACGAGGCAGGAGAAGCAATTCCCCAGAAGTTCCTCCGCCCGGTCGAAATTACCCTCGCCCATAGCGATGGCGGCCTTGGGCGCGCCGCCCTGGGCGATGAGCATGGTGAACGCGCCGATGAGGGTGACCACCGGAAAGCAGAGCCCCACGCCGGTGAGGGCGGCCCGGCCCACCACGGGCATATGGCCGATGTAAACGCGGTCTACGATATTGTAGAGAAGGTTTACCAGCTGGGCGACCACCGACGGGCCCGCCAGCTTCAGCAGCAGCCGCCCCACCGGGGCGCTGCCCAGCTGCGATACCTTTTCTGTGCTGCCGATCTGTTTTTCGTCTGTCATCTTTCATCAAGACCTATACCAGTGATGTTGTAAGGAAAGCGCTGAAATCGTACGATTTCAGCGCTTTTTGTGAGGCGCGTCAGAATGATGGAAGCGCTGAGGGAGCAAAACTATGAAAATATAGCATTTTACTCTTTCATAATTATACTCAGCTTCCCGGCGATTGTAAAGAATCATGTACGAGGGTATTTTGTAATATTGAAGACGTATAGAATATTTTATTTGACAAAGTAAATCGTTTATGTAAAAATATTAGTGTGATTGGAGGGATACCATGGCAACGATCAAAGAGATAGCGGCCGCCGTCGGCGTGTCCAGCGCGGCGGTCTCCAGAGTTCTGAATTATGACGAGACGATCTCCGTCAGCGCTGAGACGCGGGCGGCTATTTTCGCGGCCGCCGAAAAGATGGGATATAAAAAAAAGGTGATCTATCCCAGGATAGACCATGTGGCCCTTTTATACTTTACGGAACAGGAAGACGAACTGGAGGACATTTTTTATCAGAATGTCAAGGACGAACTGCTGCGGCAGGCCAAAAAGATGAATATCCATCTTCAGGTCTATTACAAAAAAGATGGCATGGAGAATATCCCCAGGGATATCAACGCCTTTATCGCCGTCGGCTGGCTGGATCGGAAGGAGATCAACCGCCTGTACCATATCTGCAAGCGGGGCGTCTTTATCGGGACCTCCCCGGACGAAAAACTGTTCGACGCCGTCCGGCCCAATATGGATTCCTTTGTGACCCAGATCTTTGACTACTTCATTGAGAAAGGCCACAGGAGGATCGGGTTCATCGGCGGCCCTGACTATAACATCGACACGGGGAAGCCCAGCACGGATATCCGGGAGTGGTCGTTCCGGCTGAGCGCCCAGTACTACCAGTGCCTGAATGAGGATTACATCCTAATCGCGGACAAGTTCACCGTTGACGAGGGCTATCGGATGGGCAGGGAGCTGCTGCGCCGCGACCCGCTGCCCACGGCGCTGTGCGTCGCCAGCGATACCCTGGCCGTCGGCGTTTTGCAGGCGCTGAATGAAGAAAATGTGCCTGTCCCGGATCAGATCGCGGTATTCAGCATCAACGACGTCAACATCGCGAAATACCTCTCCCCGCCGCTGACCACGATCCACATCGATATCCCGATCATTTGCGAGACAGCCCTTGACTTATTGCGCAGCCGTGTGCTCTATGGCGGAAAGATCACAAAGTCGATTTTTGTGAACGGGCTCCCCGTCTTTCGGAAAAGCTGCTGATCGACATAGATCTCCCACTTAGCGGATATGGCATTTCGGCATATCCGCTATTTTTGTGTATTGTCGACAAATTGCACGGACCGCAATCATGCAAAACACCAAAATAGTGATAAGGCGATTGACATTCCGCGGCGGCACTGCTATACTCGGATAGTAAATAATTTATCAATAATAAGATAAATTATTTAACTATGAAAGGGAGTGCTTTTTGTGAAACGGAAAATCGCGGCATTTTTGTTAGCTATCTGCCTGGCAGGCTCTCTGGCCGCCTGCGGAAAGGGCCCCGCGAAGGCGGAGCCGGACGAAAACGGGAACTATGTGGTGAACGGCGGCTTTGAGGCGGCCGATTTCACCGGGTGGACAGTGACCAACATCGACGACGTGACAGAGGAGCTGGATGTATACACCCGCGAAACGGACTGCCTGGAGGGAGCGCAGTCCCTGCATTTCTACTCCGGGTCCCACGAGGTGAACTTCACCGCGGAGCAGACCATCTCCGGCCTTGAGAAGGGGACCTATAAACTGACCGGCAGCGCCCAGGGCGAGTCGGCCGGCGACGAGGGACCGGCGGTGGAGTTCTACGCCGTGATCGGCGGCGAAAAAGTGACCGCCAACGCCGCCCTGCAGGGATATGTCAACTGGAGCACCGCTGAACTGGGCGGCCTTTCCGTTGAAAACGGCGAGATCACCATCGGCATCAGCGTCCATACGGCCCCCGGCGGCTGGGGAACGATCGACGGCGTCTCTCTGGTGAAGGAGTGATCCATGGAGTTCATCAAAGGTATGGACGTCTCCATGATCAAATCCCTGGAGATGATGGGGGCTTCCTACTATTTGGATGGTGAGCAAGGGGATCTGTTCCACATTTTGCGGCGCTGCGGGGCAAATATGGTCCGACTGCGGGTCTGGCTCGACCCGTATGACGAGACCAGCAGGCCCTATGGCGGCGGCGTCAACGACCTGGCGACGACCGCCGAGCTGGCGGCACGGGCAAATGAGGATCACCTGGATCTTGCGCTCGATTTCCATTACAGCGACTTTTGGGCGGACCCCGCCAAGCAGATCAAGCCGAAAACCTGGGGGGGCCTCTCGGGAGAGGCGCTCCGCACGGCCGTCTATCTTCACACGGCGGACACCCTGAAATTCCTGAAAAACCGCGGGGTCGCTCCCGGGATGATACAGATCGGGAATGAGATCACGAATGGCCTGCTGTGGCCGGACGGCCATTCCGAACACCCCGAGGAAATGGCGGCCCTGCTGTCGGCCGGCATTACCGCGGCGCGGCGGGAGTGCCCGGAGGCAAAGATCGTTCTGCACCTGGATTTCGGGACGAACCGCGAACTCTATGACCGCTGGTTTGAAAGCGTCGAGCCGTTTCATTTGGACTACGATGTGATCGGGATGTCCTTTTATCCCCACTGGAACGGCGAGATCGACCTGCTGCGGGAGAACATGGACCATGTCAGCGGCAGGTTCGGGAAAGACGTGGCCGTGATGGAAACGTCGATCGCCTATACCACCGACAGTCTGGGCTGCACGGGGATCGTTTTCACGAAAGACCTGGAGGCAAAGACCGGCTACCCCGCCACCCAGGACGGCCAGGCGATGTTTTTAAGGGATCTCTGCCGGGCCGTCCGGAGCGTAAAAGGCGGCAGGGGCCTGGGGGTATTCTATTGGGAACCGGCGTGGCTTCCGATCCCCCGCTGCACGTGGGCAAATCCCAACGGATGCGCCTACCTGCATGATACGGTCGAAGCCGGGAATTCTATGGCAAACCAGGCTCTGTTCGACGCCCGGGGAAACGCGAATCTGGCATTGGTAAATTTAAAAACAATGTAGGAGGTTGTGCTTTATGAAGAAAAGGATACTGGCCGCCGTTTTGACGCTGGCGCTTGGCGCCGCGCTGCTCTCCGGCTGCGGTCCAAAAGGCAAAGCCGGCGACAAGCTGACATTCTGGACCAATATGAGCGTGGAGGCGGACACCATCCAGGAGTATGCCGATCAATGGGGCCAGGAAAACGGCTATGAGGTGGAAGTGATCCATCAGTCCCCCTCCGTGCAGGGGTTTGCCCAGGCCGCCAAGAGTCCTGACGGCCCCGACGCCGTCGTGGGGATCCCCAACGATCAGCTGGCGGACTATGTGAACGCCGGTCTGGCCGCCGAGGTGCCCGCCGACCTGTACACAGACAGCGATTTTGCCGACGCCGCGATCCAGGCGTGCTATGTGGGCGGCGTCCGGTACGCGGCCCCGCTGTCCGTGGAGACGGTGGCGCTGTTCGTCAATACTGATAAAGTACAGGAGATCCCGGCGACATGGGAGGAGCTGGTGGAGCAGGCGGCGGAACAGGGCGGCGTCCAGTTCGACGCCACCAGCATCTATTATGACCTGGGCTTCGTCCGGGCCTGCGGCGGATATATCTTCAACTACGCCGACGGGGCCTACGACGTCTCCGATATCGGTCTGGATAACGACGGCGCCGTACAGGCGTACACGTTCATCAACGATCTGTGCAATCAATATCATCTGATCACCGCGGATGTGACGGCGGATATCGCCCGCAGCAACTTCCAGAACGGCGAAACGGCCTACTATATCGGCGGGCCCTGGGATATCGACGGTTTTACCTCCGCCGGAACGCATTTCGCGGTGACGCAGATGCCCACCTTCAACGGGCAGCCGTTCGTCACCCCGGTCGGCACCCAGGTCTGTTTTGTCAGCAGAGACAGCGCCAATCAGGAGGCGGCCTGGGAGTTCATCAAATACCTGATCGACAACGGCGCCATGGGGATGTATGAGGCGGGAGACCGGATCCCGGCCAAGCTCGCCGATCAGCAGAACGAGAAGATCCAGAACAACGAGTACTCGAAGCAGTTCATCGCCCAGGTCCAAAACGGCGAACCCATGCCGACGGTCTCCGAGATGGGCCAGCTGTGGAGCATCCACACCGACAATATCCAGTCCATGTGGATGGGCAGCCTGACGCCCCAGGGGGCTGCCGAAAACATCGTGAAGCAGCTCAAGGAAGCCATCGATCTCATGAACTCCGGGAAATAGGTGAGCCCATGAACAGGAAGAATAATCGAAGGGCATACACCTATCTGGCCCCGGCGCTGATCTCGATCCTGGTGGTGACCGTCCTGCCCATCATCTACACTGTTGTGATCTCTTTTACGAATTACAATATGTACCACATCAATGATTTTTCGTTCGTCGGCCTGACGAACTACATCACGGTCTTTACCGGGAGCATCAAAAACGTTTTCTTTCCGGTGCTGGGGTGGACCATCGTGTTCGCCGTTGTCAGCACCCTCGGCTCTTATGCCATGGGGCTGGGGCTTGCCATCCTGCTGAATAACCCGAAAATGAGAGAGGCCAAGCTGTACCGGGCCATTCTGATCATCCCGTGGGCCCTCCCCGCCACCATTGCCATCCTGGCATGGCAGGGGCTTTTGAACGAGCAGTACGGCGGCATCAACAACCTGCTGCACGCCATCGGCATCACCGCCAATATCCCCTGGATGACCGACGCATTTTGGGCGAGAGTGGGCATCATCATCGTAAATATCTGGCTGGGCTTCCCCTATATGATGAACGTGTGCCTGGGCGGCCTGCAGGCCATCCCCCATGACTATTACGAGGCCGCCAGCATGGACGGCGCCACCAGGTTCCAGAGTTTCCGAAAGATCACCCTTCCCCTGGTGACCAAGCTCTCCATCCCCCTCGTGATCTCTACGTTTGCCGCGAACTTCAACAACTTCGGCAATATCTACATGATCACCCAGGGCGGACCGGCGAGAGTGGACAATCAGTTCGCGGGCTACACGGATATCCTTGCCAGCACAACGTATAAAATGACCACCTGGTCCAATCGGTATGAGCTGTCCGCGACCTTCAGCGTGCTGATCTTTATCATCGTCGGCACCTTCACACTGATCCAGATGCGCGCTTCCGGGGCCTTCAAGGAGGTGGACTGACCGTGGAGACAAAAGGAAAAAAGAAACTGTCCTCCGCGGGGACCAGAGGGGTCTGGATCAGCCGGATCGTCGTTTGGCTGATCATCTGCGTGGTGCTGTTCCCGGTGCTTTGGATCGTGATGTCCTCTTTTTCCGCCGGCGACAGCTTCTTCCTCTCGTCGCTCTTCCCCAAAAATTTAAGCACAGAGCACTATACGTCCCTGCTGAAAGATACTCCGTTCCTGAAATGGGTGGCGAATTCCCTGAAGCTCTGCTTCATCGTCGCCATTATACAGCTGATCCTCACCTCCCTGGCCGCCTACGCTTTTTCCCGCCTGCGGTTCACGGGCAGAAAGTACGGACTGATGGGGCTGCTGGTCCTTCAGGTGTTCCCCAGCAGCATGGCGGTGGCCGGCTACTATATTTTGATCTATCAGTTCCACCTTGTTGACAGCGCCCCCGCTCTGATCTTCGTCCTGGCCGGCGGAAGCGCGTATAATATCTGGCTCCTGAAATCTTATATCGACGGCCTCCCCATCGCCCTTGACGAGGCCGCCAAGGTGGACGGCGCCACCCATTTCCAGGTGTTCATCAGGATCATTCTGCCTCTGGCGATGCCTGAACTGGCGGTCATTTTCCTCTTCTCCTTCATCGCGACATACAGCGAATATGTGATCACCTCGATCTTCCTCCAGACGCCCGGCGCGATGACGCTGGCCCTGGGCCTGCAATCCTTTATCAGCGATCAGTTCGCGGCTCACTGGACGACTTTCTCGGCGGCGGCGGTGCTCTCGTCGATCCCGATCATGGTCGTGTTTATGTTCCTGCAAAAGTATATCCAGAGCGGTCTGGTCGCCGGCGGCGTGAAAGAGTAAAATTCGAAAGGAGCATATATACTGTAGCTGGAGCTGGTGACCGGTGCATCCTTATCGCGCCGGCCCATTCCCGGGGCGTTTTTATCAGACTGTTTTTGAATTCGGGAAATCAATATAGAAAGCGGAGCGAGAGGTTTACGGCCTCTCGCTCCGCTTTTTAAGGGCGCCCAAAGTAATAGGAGTCTTTAGTAGAGCAGGCTTAGAAGTTGTAGTTCTTGCAGACGGGGGCGCAGGCGTCGGCGGACTCCTTGTCGTACCAGATCAGGTTGTTCCCGCTCTCCTTGTCGAAC
>CANQKJ010000082.1 GCA_947624465.1 uncultured Oscillospiraceae bacterium | reverse complement strand
GTCTGGCGGCTTTCGCCGCTCTCGCTTTGCTGTCTGCGGACAGCAAAGGCTGGCAGGTGGAAGAAAAACTGGCGGCCTACTACAAGGCCGCCAGTGAGGCGCCGGGACGGATGTTTGAATTCCGTTCCCAATTGATGAGTTATGAGTTGATGAACGACGAGGTATTCACCGAGGTGCTGTGCCCGGCACGGATACGGCCGGGAGTTCCTTTGGAGATCGATTCGCCGTCGGCTCCGAAACCGGAACTGATCAAGGGGTCCCAATGGAATCGGTCCGGTAGATGAACTTCACCTGTCCGTCCATCCCGTCCTCCAGCCCCGCGAAGCTCTGATAGTCCCCGGCGGCGTCCTTCACCGCCTGGAGCCGTGAGGTCAAGCCGGCCAGGTCGCCGTCCACCGCGTCCGCCAGCTTCTGGATGGCCTCCTCGTTGAACTGGGTCAGTCCGTCGGACAGCTCCTTCGCGCCGTCCTTCAACTGGCCGACCCCGTCGATGAGGGCGGGAACAGCGGCGTTCAGCTGGTCCGCGCCGGACTTCAACTCCCCCGCGCCGGAGGCCGCCTGGGCCACCCCCGCCGTGTAGGTCTGGAGCCCGGTATAGAAGGCGTTATAGCTGTCCAGGGAGGTCTTCAGGCCGATGACGGACTTCGCGCCCTCCGACGCGGCGGCCAGCTGGGCCTGCACCTGGTCGGAGGCCATGTTGTCGGCGATGGCCTTCTGCACCTGGGCCTCGGTGTTGGAGGCGATGAGCCCCTTGACTGTGTCGCCGCCCATCTGCTCCTCCGTGTTGGCGGCGATCAGGGTCTGCACGTCCCCCGAGGCCATCTGCTCCTCCGTCTTGGTCTGGATGGTCTGCGTCACGGTCTCGCTTCCCATCTGCTCCTCGATGGCGCTCTCGACGGCCGACTGGGTTGCCTCGTCGATCAGGCCCCCGGCCACGGCGGCGTCGTAGCTGGGCCGATCCATTCCCGCGGCGGCGGAGATCACCTGCTCCGCCACCTGTTCCCGGACGGCGGCGGTGACCTGGGCGGCCACCTGTTCCCGGACGGCGGCGGTGACCTGGGCCGTTACCTGCTCCCGAACAGCGGCAGTCACCTGTTCCTCGATATAGGGCCGCTGTTCCTCCACGGCGGCGGTGACCTGACCCAGGGCCTTCTGATATACCGCGTCTCCATCCAGGGAGGAGATGACCCCGGTCAGCACCTTTGCGTAGTTGTCCACGGTCAGGGCCGGGACCTCCAGCCCCGCGGCGGCCAGCTGGGTGTTGGCGGTGGACAGCAGGGTGTCGAACACCTGCCTGGCCCCGCCGTTCAGGGAGGCATTGTTGGCGGCCAGGGTGTTCAGCCCGTCATAGAGTTGGGCTGCGCCCGCCTGGAGCTGCCCCACGCCGTCTGACAGCGCCCCAGACTTCTCCGCCAGGGCGGACAGCCCGTCATAGAGCTGGCCCGCGCCGTCCATCAGCTGGGCCATAGCGCCGGTCATCTCGTCCATGGAGCCGGCCAGATCGCCCAGAGAGTCCAGGTCGTCCAGCTCCAGCTCCCGGAAGGGCTCGTTGGCGGCGACAGTGATGGTGGTTTCCAGGGCGAAGTTCTCCGCGTCGGCGGCGATCTCCACGTAGTCGGGGAGGTCCAGCGTCTCCGCGTCCAGCCCCAGGCTCTCCCGCAGGCCGGGGAAGGCCACGCCCACCACCGCGGTCCGGTCCCCATCGTTGATGAGCCGCCCGTTGGTCACCTCTACATTGGTGAACACCTCGTTGTCCAGCACCGCGCCGGTGAGCACGGCGAAGGGCACGAAGATCGTCTCCTGTTTGCCGTCCACGTCCATGGATTCAGACGCTTTGTTGGTGTAGTCGAACCGGATGGTCACCCGGCCGCTCTTGCCCGCCAGCTCCTCGGGGGTCACCTGCTTTCCGTCCAGCTTGTAGGTGACGGTCATCTCCACCGGCAGGTCCCGCTGGATGGTCCCCTGGTAGTAGATGTCGTTTCCTTGGGCGTCCCAGGTGAGGCTGTCCCCCACCGCCGTCCAACTCTCGTCCCCCTTGACGTTTTCGATGCCGGTCAACTCGCTGCGGTCGCGGATGGAGGCGGCCCCGCCGGCGTTTTTCAGCCAGTCGCTGACGATGAGCTTTTCCACCGAGCCGTCCGCTCCGGCCATAACGTATACCGTCTCGTCCTTGGTGACGCCCGCCGTAGCAGCCTCCCCGGCGGGCCGCTCCGCCGCGGGCGCGGGGGCGGGAACGCTCTCCGAGGGCTCCGGGTCGGGATTTTCGCCGCTCGACGGGGCGGCCAGAGCGGTCAGGCTGACGCCGCCCAGGATCAGCGCTCCGCAAAGAATGAGGACGAGCGCCCGTTTCAAATCAGTTTTCATGCTTTCACGACCTCCTTATGTTGATGGCGGGCCCCGCGGATGCCTCTCATGCCCGCCGTGGTGGCACAGATCGCCCGGTCGCACAGGGTCAGCAGGGCCGGGAGCGCGAAGATGACGCACAGCATACTCACGATGGCGCCTCTCGCCATGAGCATACACATGGAGCTGATGATGTCGATGTCGGAGAACAGGGCCACCCCGAAGGTGGCGGCGAACAGCCCCATGCCGGACACCAGGATGGACGGGATGGAGGCGGCCAGCGCCGTGCGGACGGCCTCTTTCTTCTCCCTGCCGCCGATGCGCTCCGATTTATACCGGGTAGTCATCAGGATGGCGTAGTCCACCGTGGCCCCCAGCTGGATGGTGCTGATGCAGATGGGCGCGATGAAGGACAGGCTCTGGCCCAGGTAGTGGGGCAGGCCCAGGTTGATGAAGATGGCCAGCTCGATGACCGCGATGAGGATGAAGGGCAGGGAGACGCTCTTTTCCACCAGGGCGATGATGACGAAGATGGCCAGGATGGACACCGCGTTGACCACCTGGAAGTCGTGGGCGGTGGTCTCGATCATGTCCTTCATGCAGGGGGCCTCGCCGATGAGCATCCCGGTGGGGTCATAGCGCTTCAGAATGGCGTTCAGGCGGTCCACCTGAGCGTTTACCTGGTCGCCGGCCACCTTGTATTCGGAATTGATCAGCAGCAGCTCCCACCTGTCGCTCTGGAGGACCTGGGTCACCGACTCCGGCAGAAACTCCTCCGGCACCCGGGAGCCCACCACCGATTCCAGGCCCAGGACGTACTTCACGCCGTCCACCTGCTCCATCTCACGGACCATGGAGCGCACCTGTTTGGCGGGAAGGCTCGCGTCCACCAGCAGCATATGGGTGGAGGCCACGTCGAAGTCCTCGGACAGCTTGCTGTTTGCGATGACGTAGTCGATGTCGTCCGGCAGGGTCTGGGCCATGTCGTAGTAGACCTCGTCGTTGGTCTTCTGGTAGCCGTTCCAGGCGGGCGGGATCAGCAGCACGAAGATCACCAGGAACACCGGGAACACCCGGACGACCCCCTTGGCGAAGCCGCCCATATCGGGAATCAGCGAGCGGTGCCGGGTCCTTTGCAGGGGCTTATCCAGCACCAGGATCAGGGAGGGCAGCACCGTCACGCAGCCGACGACCCCCAGCAGGACTCCCTTTGCCATAACGATGCCCAGATCGCGGCCCATGGTGAAGGACATGAAGCACAGGGCGATGAACCCCGCGATGGTGGTGATGGAGCTGCCCACCACCGAGGTCAGCGTGGCGCTGATGGCGGCGGCCATGGCGTCCTTGTTGTCCTGGAAGCGCCCGCGCTGTTCATTGTAGCTGTTCCACAGGAAGATGGAGTAGTCCATGGTGACGGCCAGCTGGAGCACAGCGGACAGGGCCTTGGTGATGTAGGAGATCTCCCCCATGAAGTAGTTGGTGCCCATGTTCAGCAGGATCATCATGCCGATGCTGGCCAGGAACACGAAGGGGATCAGCCAGCTGTCCAGGAGCAGCAGCATGGCGGCGCAGGCCAGCGCCACGGCCAGGGCCACGTAGATGGGCTCCTCCCTTTCGCACAGATCCTTCAGGTCCGTGACCAGGGCGGACAGGCCGGAGACGAAGCACTTCTCCCCGGCGATCTGCCGGATCTCCCGGACGGCGTCCATGGTCACATCGGCGGAGGTGGCGCTGTCGAAGAAAATGGCCATCATGGTGGCGTCCTCCGTGTTGAAGGCGTCGTAGAGGTCATCCGGCAGCAGCTCCATGGGGAGGGACACGTCGGCCAGGGAGTCGTACCACAGCACCGTGTCCACATGGTCCACCTGTTCCACCTTCGCTTTCAGGTCTGCCACGTCCTTGGCAGGCATATCTTCCACAATGAGGAAGGAGAAGCCCCCCTTGCCGAAGTCCTCCATCAGCGCGTCCTGGCCGATGACCGTCTCCATGTCGGAGGGGAGGTAGTCCAGCATATCGTAGTTGATCCGGGTCCCCGCCATGCCCAGCAGGGAGGGGATCATCAGCAGAAGCGCGATGATGAGGATGGGGACGCGGTATTTCACCACCGCTTTGGAAAATCGCATCGTGTATCACCTGTCCTTTCCGAAGTTTTTACCTGATCTCATACTTGATCTCGACGGTGTCGGGCCGCTGGTGATTTACGATGATCACCGTCGTGAGCACCGTGTACAGGTTCAGGATGCCCTCCGCCAGCAGGGAGACCCCCAGCAGGGCGGTGAGGACCTGGGCGCTCTGGGCGGAGCGCACCACCAGCAGCACCCCGATGGCTCCGGTGACGACAGCCATGGCCATGTGCAGCCACCAGCTTTTGATGCCGAACCGCTTGGAGTCCCAGGCGATCTGGATCTTGAACAGGCCATCCAGCAGGATAGCTACCCCCAGGGCGATGGAGAGGAAGTTCATCAGGTCGGCGGGCCGGATGAGCACCACGATGCCCAGCACGATCAGCAGGACGCCGAACTCCAGGTCGAACTGGAAAGCCAGCCGGAACAGATCCTTGGAGAAGTATCCCACCAGCTTGACCACGCCGAACACGATCAGGGCGATTCCCACGCCCAGCCCCATAGCAGTAACGGAGATGTCCGGCCGGGCGATGAACAGGAGCCCCACGGCGCAGAAGCTCAGCGCCATCACGATGTAGCCGATCTTGGCGATCCACATGGGGGTGACGCAGCGTGTTTTCATGTCTCTGACCTCCTTTGTGCCCTTATCTTAGCCCTGCCTTCCGTATTTTGGTATGGACAGCGAAGGGCCGGTGCCTGAATTTCGGGCACCGGTCCTTCACTGGCTGAAATTTGGGCAGCCGGGGAAAACTGTCTGGATCGTCCGCCGGAAAACCCGCTTGCACTGGCGGCGGCGATTTGATACAATGCTTGAAAAACAGGGCGGCCTGGCCGCCCCGGAACGGAGGGGCGTATGGCAAATTTCACCCGTGACGCCATCAAGGCATCCTTCATCAAACTGCTGGAGCAGAGACCGCTGGCCCAGATCTCCGTGAAGGATATCGTCAGCGACTGTGGGGTCAACCGCAACACATTCTACTATTATTTCCACGACATTCCCCAACTGCTGGAGAGTATCGTGGAGGAGGACGCCGAGCGCATCATCCAAAAATACCCCACGGTGGACTCCATTGAGGTGTGTCTGGACGCCGCCTTGGAATTTGCCCTGGCCCACCGGCGGGCGGTACTGCACATCCACAACTCCGCTAACCGGGTCGTCTATGAGCAGTACCTGTGGAAGGTGTGCGAGCACACGGTGGGCCGCTATGTGGACACCCTCCTGACGGATCATCCCATGCGGGACGAGGATCGGGATGTCCTGATCCAGAGCGAGGTGTACGCCGCTTTCGGCGCGGTGATGTACTGGCTGGAGCACGGGATGAAGGAGGACCTGCGCGTCCCCTTCCACCGCATCTGTGAATTGAAGAAAGGGTTTATCGACGAGATCGTCCGGCGTAGCGCCGAGGAGCTGTGACGGCAGAGCCAGACAAAAGGCGTCCCGTGTCTGAAAATCAGACACGGGACGCCTTTTGTCTATATGCTGTAAAGCAGCAAAGTGATATGATTCACAGTCAAGCGGTTACACGCGAAACAGAAAGAGAATGCGGAGGAACGACCATGGACATTTCAACAAAAATCAAGCAGTTCGGGCTGGAACAGGTTCTCAACTATATCAGCAAGGATCCGGAGGAGAACTTCCCCAAGGTGCTGGCCTTTGTGGACAGACTGGCGGGGGACGGCCCCAACACCTTCGCCGTCCAGCGGGCGGCCTTCCATAAGGTACTGGATGATCCCGAGAACAGTATGTATAAGCTCATCATGAAGATGATGCGGGAAATCGACCTGGAGGTGCTAAAGGCCACCTTCTTCAACTTCTTCCTGAACGCCAATATCACCGGCTGGCCCAGGCAGCAGGAGATGCGGGAAAAGTACGGCTGCAATATCCCCTGGGCCATCCTGCTGGACCCCACCTCCGCCTGTAACCTCCACTGCACCGGCTGCTGGGCGGCGGAGTACGGCAACAAGCTCAACCTGAGCTTTGACGAGATCGACGACATCATCCGCCAGGGCAAGGAGCTGGGCACTTATATGTACATCTACACCGGCGGCGAGCCGCTGGTGCGCAAAAAGGACCTCATCGCCCTGTGCGAGAAGCACAGCGACTGCCAGTTTCTGGCCTTCACCAACGCCACCCTCATCGACGAGGAATTTGCCGACGACATGCTCCGGGTGAAGAACTTCATCCCCGCCATCAGCCTGGAGGGCTTCGAGGCCGCCACCGACGAGCGCCGGGGAGAGGGCACCTATCAGAAGGTGCTCCGGGCCATGGCCATCCTGAAGGAGAGGCATCTGCCCTTCGGCCTGTCCTGCTGTTACACCAGCCAGAACCTGGACTCCATCAGCTCCCTGGAGTTCGTGGACCAAGTCATTGACTGGGGCGCGGTGTTCATGTGGTACTTCCACTATATGCCCGTGGGGAACGACGCCGTGCCCGAGCTGCTGCCCAGCCCGGAGCAGCGGGAGTTCATGTACCGCCGCGTCCGGGAGATCCGGACCACCAGGCCCATCTTCGCCATGGACTTCCAGAACGACGGGGAGTATGTGGGCGGCTGTATCGCTGGCGGGCGGCGCTACCTCCACATCAACGCCAACGGCGACGTGGACCCCTGCGTGTTCATCCACTACTCTGACAGCAACATCCGAGAGAAATCCCTGCTGGACTGCCTGCGCTCCCCCATGTTCATGGCCTATCACGACGGACAGCCCTTCAACAACAACCACCTGCGCCCCTGCCCCATGCTGGAGAACCCGGACCTGCTGCGGGGCATGGTGGAGAAGACCGGCGCCCATTCCACCGACCTCCAGTCCCCCGAGAGCGTGGAGCATCTGTGCGCTAAGTGCGACCGTTACGCTGCCTGCTGGACTCCCAAGGCGGAGGAGCTGTGGGAGAAGAGCCTTGCCGGTAAGCGTTGAGTCGGCGGAACGATGGCAGACCACTTTCCACCGTTCAGTTTCTTTGCTCCTTGCATAGCTGCTCCGAATATCGGGAAAAGGGGTATGGGTGAAATGAGTGGTGGTGTGCATGCGGTTTTACGGCGGTTCGATGCGCTTAATGGCGCATCTTGCATTTGGCATGGAAAAGTGTTACAATCGGCACGTCAGGCAGATATTGGCTGACCATAAAACGTTTTGAGGAGGCACATCTATGGAAAAAATCGTCTTGGCGGTTTTCAAGGTTGAGAGCGAGGGCTATCAGGCCATGACGGAACTGAGAAACGCCCCGGTGACCAATGATTACGTGGTATCCCAGGCGGCGCTGGTCAAGAAGGACGCCGGCCGGATCGTCACCCTTGATACATTCGATACCGGTGTGGAGACAAATGACGACACAGCGATGGGCGGCCTGCTCGGCGGCCTCATCGGCATCCTCGGTGGGCCTTTGGGGATGCTGCTGGGCGGCAGCCTTGGTATGCTGACGGGCAGTGCCCTTGACACCAAGGACGCGATCCATAACGCCTCGCTGATCGAGAAGGTCACGGAGCAGCTGGTGGACGGCGAAGTTGTGCTTATCGCGTTAGAGCAGGAGAACGCGGAGGGCGCCGCGCAGCGGGCTCTCTCCAAATTTGATGTGTCCATCGTGGAGGAGGACGCCGCGGAAGTAGCGGAGGAGGTCGAGGAGGCCATCCGGGTCCAGAAGGAAATGGAGCGGGAGGCCCGCGCCAAGCTCCGGGAGACGAGGAAGGCTGAGCGGAAGCAGAAGATCGAGAAAAATCGCGCCAAACTCAAAGCGGACTTTGATGCGTTCAAGGCCAGATTCAACAAATAACACCCAAACCGGCATTATGCGGTGAGGATATCTACAACGGGCGGATGAAGGACAAAAAACGACTACGCTGTTCCAGTTCGTGAACTGTGGAGCGAAAAGAAATCTGCGGAATTGCGCGACAGCATCAAAAAAGCATCAAAAACAGAAGGGCATAGTGGTTGAAACCCCGTAACCGCCCGAAACGAGCGTGAACCTCCTCGCCCCAGGATTTTTCCAACAGCCACTCCAAAACCGAGTGCCGAGGGGCGGTGCCCGCCGGTGGCGGGCGACTACCGCACGACCGAACCGGAAGGCGAGACCGAATCCTTCTGCCCCTGCCACCGGAACCCCCGGAGTTCTAAGGCTCCGGGGGTTTTTCATATCTGTTTGACCCTTACGCTGACCCTTATGAAATATTTTACAGCCCCTCGATGTACTTCTGTATGCGGTTCGCGCTGTCCTCTTTCATGCGCTCCGAGACGTGTCCGTAGACATCCAGCGTGAAGG
>CANQKJ010000081.1 GCA_947624465.1 uncultured Oscillospiraceae bacterium | reverse complement strand
GCCCGAATCCTGCCGGTAGGCCCCGGACAGGTGGCGCAGGATGGTGGACTTGCCCGCCCCGTTGGGCCCCACCAGCCCGTAGATGGCCCCCTTGGGCACCGTCATGGTCAGCCCGTCCAGGGCGTGGAACCCGTCGAAGGTCTTGACCACGTTTTTGACCTCAATCATTTTGTTTCGCCCTCCTTTTTGCCCGTCACCCGGGCGGCCAGTTCCTCGTCGCTGATCCCCAGGTACTTCAGCTCCTGGACGATCACGTCCAGTTTGCCCAGCAGCTCCTCCCGCCGGCCCGCGTTCACGTCCAGGGGCAGGGCGGCGAAACTGCCCTTCCCCGGCACCGAGTAGGCGTAGCCCTCCTGCTCCAGGGCCTCGTAGGCCCGCTGGATGGTGTTGGGGTTGATGGCCAGCGACGCCGCCAGCTGCCGCACCGAGGGCAGCTTGTCTCCCGCGGGGATGCCCCCCGTGATGATGAGCTTCCTGAGCCCGTCCCGCACCTGCTCATAGATGGGACGGCTGTCCCGATAGTTCAACTGGAGCATTTGCCCATCTCCTTCCTGACATGGGGCGTCTCCGCCCACACTGTATTATCTGTACTAATACAGTTATCATATTTCCCCGCCTCTGTCAAGAAGATTTTATTTCTGTTCTCCGATTGTTTACAAATTGTCTTTATCTTGACCTGAAGTTGTGATAGAGTAGTCCCGGAATCGAAAATCCCCCCCGAGAGGAGCGACCGCCGCCGATGAACCGTCTGAACCTGAGCGTTTTCGCCCGTCCCCTGTCCAAAAAGAGGGGGGCGGAGCTGGCTGCGGAGTGGCTGGAATACGTGGGGCACCTGCTCATCACCCCGGAGGTGATGTCCATGGGCCAGTACGATCACCACTTCGCCATCTCCTGCTACCAGCACTCGGTGTTCGTGTCCTTCACCGCCTTCCGCATTGCCAGGCGCATGGGGTGGGACACCAGGGCCGCCGCCCGGTCCGGCCTGCTCCACGATCTGTACCTCTACCAGCCCTACGACCAGAGCTGCCACCCCGGCAATCAGTGCCTGGACCACCCCCTGTTCGCCCTGATGAACGCCAGGGCGCTCTGCCCCGACCTGACGGACGGAGAGCAGAACGCCATCGCCACCCATATGTGGCCGCTGGCCCGGCATATGCCCCGCTGCGCCACGGCGGTGGCAGTGACCCTGGCCGACAAGATATGCGCCTCCATCGAGCTGCTCAGCCGCTGCCGGGTGGGGGTCATCCGCAGACTGTTGCCGGCCGCTGTGCCGGTGTAAAGTGTAACGGCGAGAAAACCAGGTTTTCTCGCCGTTTTTACTGTCTTTTTGGGGACATTTTTCCCTCTTTTTCGTCAAAGCAAAATAAATTTCAAAATATCGAAAAAAACCCTTCCAAAATCCCTCTGTTTGTGTGTATAATGGGTGTGTCTGTGATACCGCTCCCTGCCCACCGAGTTTTGATACATAAGAGAGGAAGGAACCTGGTTATGATTTCACACGGTAAGGATCTGAAGATCTTCTCCGGAAGCTCCAACAAGGCTCTTGCGGAGAACATCTGCAAGGAGCTGTCCATCCCCCTGGGCAACGCCGAGACCGGCCGCTTTTCCGATGGGGAGAACTACGTCTCCATCTACGAGACCGTCCGTGGTTCCGATGTGTTCGTCATCCAGTCCACCAGCGCCCCCGTCAACGACAACCTGATGGAGCTGCTGATCATGATCGACGCGCTCAAGCGCGCCTCCGCCGGCCGGGTCACCGCCGTGATCCCCTACTTCGGCTACGCCCGGCAGGACCGCAAGACCAAGCCCCGGGACCCCATCTCCGCCAAGCTGGTGGCCAACCTGATCACCCGGGCCGGCGCCGACCGGGTGCTGACCATGGATCTCCACGCCAACCAGATCCAGGGCTTTTTCGACATCCCCGTGGACAATCTGCTGGGTTCCCCCATCTTTGTGGACTACTTCTTCCGCCGCTTCGCCGCCGTCCACGACGAGACCATGGTGGTCTCTCCCGACGTGGGAAGCGTGGCCCGGGCCCGGGCCTTTGCCCAGAAGCTGGATATGCCCATGGCCATCGTGGACAAGCGCCGCCAGAAGGCCAACTCCTCCGAGGTCATGAACATCATCGGCGACGTGACCGGCAAGCACGTCATCCTCCTGGACGACATGGTGGACACCGGCGGCTCCCTGTGCCACGCCGCCAACGCCCTGATGGACATCGGCCACGCCAAGTCGGTCATCGCCTGCGCCAGCCACGGTGTCCTCTCCGGCGCCGCCTACGAGCGCATCAACGACTCCGCCCTGGATGAAGTGGTGTTCCTGAACACCATCCAGCCCCGGCCCGATGTGGAGAAGCTCTCCCCCAAGGTGAAGTACCTATCCGTGGCGCATATGTTCGCCGAGGCCATCGAGCGCATCTACGAGGAGCGCTCCATGTCCAAGATGTGGCTGTGACGCGTCCTCGCAAGCTCCATATCCCTCACCCCGGCCTTTCGGCCGGGGTTCGCTCATTTCGCTGCTCGTCCTCTCCCCACAAAATGCTTTGCATTTTGCGGGGGCCCCTTTTTTGAGGAGGTGACCCCCGTGCTGTTCCAGAAAAAGCTGCCCGTGTCCTGGCTCGTCGTGGGCCTGGGCAACCCCGGCGCCCAATATGAGAACACCCGCCACAACGTGGGCTTCCTGGTGGCCGACGAGCTGGGGGAACGGGGGAACTTCCCCATCCAGCGGCTGAAACATCACGCCCTCACCAATACCGCCGCCATCGGCGGCCAGGGGGTGCTGGTGATGAAGCCGGTGACCTACATGAACCTGTCCGGTGAGGCGGTGGGTGAGGCCGCCCGGTTCTACAAGCTCCCCCCAGACCGCGTGCTGGTCATCTCCGACGACGTGGACCTGCCCCTGGGCAGGCTCCGCATCCGCAGAGGGGGCTCCGCCGGCGGCCACAACGGCCTGAAGAGCGTCATCCAGCACCTGGGCTCCGACCAGTTCCCCCGGCTCCGGGTGGGGGTGGGCGGCAAGCCACACCCCGACTACGACATGGCCGACTGGGTGCTGTCCAAACTCGCCGGCGAGGACAAAAAAATCATGGACGAGGCGGTCAAACGGGCCGCCGACGCGGTGGAGTGCCTTCTGAAAGAGGGCGTCGACCGGGCCATGAACAGGTATAACTGACCAGAAATCAGGGGCGTTTTGCGCCCTTTTGCGCCCATAACTTCCAAATTTTAGTATTTTCGAGGTGTCCCATGAAGCCGCTCCTCCACATCTTAGATCAGGTCCCGGAGTTCTCCCGGCTGGCGGCCGCCCTGGAGGGGGGCCGCTCCCCGGCGGAGGTGTCCGGCCTGTCCCCGATCCACCGGGCCCACTTCGCCGCGGGGCTGATGGCGAAGCTGGACTGCCCGGTGGTCCTGGTCTGCGCCGACGAGAGTGAGGCCGTCCGCCTGGGGCGGGACGTGACCGCCCTCACCGGGGTCCCCGCCACCCTGCTGGCCGCCCGGGAGTTCCTGTTCCACGAGGGGGCGGTGGCCTCCCGCCAGTGGGAACACCGGCGTCTGGCCGCCTTCTGGCAGATGGCCCAGGGCAAGGCCCCCCTGGTCGTGGCCACCATCGAGGGCCTGCTCCAGCGGACCCTGCCCCCCCAGGAGCTGGCGGAGCATACGATTTCCCTGGAAAACACCGGCCGGTACGACTTAAACGACCTGGCCGACCGGCTCTCCGCCATGGGCTACACCCGGTGCCAGCAGGTGGAGGGGGTGGGCCAGTTCGCCCTCCGGGGCGGCATCCTGGATGTGTTCTCCCCCGCCCAGGAGGACCCCGTCCGGGTGGAGTTCTGGGACGAGGACGTGGACTCCATGGGCCTGTTCGACGTGTCCTCCCAGCGGCGGACCGGCAAGCTGGACCGGGCCGTGTTCCTGCCGGTGGGGGAGGCCCTCCCCGTCCGGGAGGACGGCCAATGGGTCCGCACCCCGGATCAGCGCCTCCCCGCCCGGTACAGGACCCTCGCCACCGCCGCCGACCATCTCCCCATGGACGCGGTGGTCTGCCTCTGCGAGTCGGGCCGGGTGGCCGAGCGGGCCAAAAACTGGCTGTGGCAGTTGAACGAGGACGTAAAGACCCTCATCGAAAACGGGGTGGTGGACGGCAGACACGCCGTCTTTGCCGCCGATATGGGGCAGCTCATGGCCCGCCTGTCCGACCACGCCCTGTGCTTTTTGGACTCCTTCGCCACCTCGGCGGCCCCCCTGCCGCCGAAGGTCGTCCTCACCGCCCAGGGCCGCCAGCTCTCCTCCTTCGGCGCCAGCCTGGACACCGCCGTGGCCGACCTGTCCCAGCTCCAGCGTGACCGCACCGGCACGGTGGTGCTGGTGGGCAGTGAGCAGCGGGCCCTGAACCTCCAGTCCCTCCTGCGGGATCAGAAGATCCGCTCCGCCGTGGACTTCCAGCTCCACGGCCTGCCCCAGCCGGGGAACGTCACCATCGCCGTGGGAGGCCTCTCCGCCGGGTTCGACTACATCGGCTGCCCCTACGCCGTCCTCACCGAGGGCGGGAGCGAACCCCGCAAAAAGGGCAAGCGGCTCAGGCACGCCGCCGACCGCCGCCGGGTGGACTCCTTCACCGACCTGTCCCCCGGAGACCTGGTGGTCCACGAGCACCACGGCGTGGGCCGGTTCGTGGGCATGGTGAAGATGACGGTGGACGGCGTGGAGAAGGACTATGTGAAGCTGGCCTACGCCGGCACCGACACCCTCTACCTCCCCGCCACCCAGCTGGACGCCATCTCCAAATACATCGGCGGCGGGGACGACCCCGAGACCAAAAAGCTGTCCAAGCTGGGCGGCGCCGACTGGGAGCGGGCCAAGACCCGCACCCGGGCGGCGGTCAAAGATCTGGCCAGGGGCCTCATCCAGCTCTACGCCCAGCGGCAGCGCCAGCCGGGGTACGCCTTTTCCCCCGACTCCCCCTGGCAGAAGGAGTTCGAGGACGAGTTCCCCTACGAGGAGACCGAGGACCAGCTCCGCTCCGCCCGGGAGATCAAGCGGGACATGGAGCAGGCCCGGCCCATGGACCGGCTGCTGTGCGGCGACGTGGGCTACGGCAAGACGGAGGTGGCCCTCCGGGCGGTGATGAAGTGCGTGCTGGACGGCAAACAGGCCGCCATCCTGGTGCCCACCACCGTCCTGGCCCGGCAGCACTACCTGACGGCCAAGGGCCGCTTCGCCAACTACCCGGTGGAGATCGACGTGGTGAGCCGTTTCCGCACGCCCCAGCAAATCAAAAAGACCCTCTCCGCCCTGGAAAAGGGGGATGTGGACGTGCTGATCGGCACCCACCGGCTGCTCCAGAAGGACGTGAAGTTCAAAGACCTGGGGCTGCTGGTGGTGGACGAGGAGCAGCGCTTCGGCGTCACCCACAAGGAGCGGCTCAAGGAGCTGTCCAAACAGGTGGACGTGCTCACCCTGTCCGCCACCCCCATCCCCAGGACGCTGAACATGGCCCTCTCCGGCATCCGGGATATGTCCGCCATCGAGGAGCCGCCCGCCTCCCGCCAGCCGGTGCAGACCTACGTGCTGGAGCACGACTGGTCCGTCCTGTGCGACGCCATGCGCCGGGAGCTGGAGCGGGGCGGCCAGGTGTACTACCTCCACAACCGGGTGGACACCATCGAGCGCACCGCCGGGCGCATCCGGGAGATGCTGGGGGAGGACGTGACGGTGGCGGTGGGCCACGGCAAGATGGCCCAGGAGGAGCTGAACGACGTGATGACCCGGGTGTCCGACGGGGAGGTGGACGTGCTGGTATGCACCACCATCATCGAGACGGGCATCGACATCGCCAACGTGAACACCCTCATCATCGAGGACGCGGACAAGATGGGCCTGGCCCAGCTCCACCAGATCAGAGGGCGGGTAGGCCGCTCCCCCCGGCGGGCCTACGCCTACATGACCTACCGGGCGGGCAAGGTGCTCACCGAGGTGGCCGCCAAGCGCCTGTCCGCCATCCGGGAGTACGCCGAGTTCGGCTCCGGCTTCAAGATCGCCATGCGGGACCTGGAGATCCGGGGCGCGGGCAATCTGCTGGGGCCGGAGCAGTCCGGCTTCATGATGAGCGTGGGGTACGACCTGTATCTGAAGCTGCTGGAGGAGGCCGTGCTGGAGGAGAAGGGGGAGGTCCCCGTCCAGCAGGCGGAGTGTACCGCCGATCTGAGCGTAGCCGCCTCCATCCCGGACAGATACGTGCCCATGCCGGAGCAGCGGATGGACCTGTACCGCCGCATCGCCCGCATCCGCACATCGGAGGACGCCGACGACATGACCGACGAGCTCATCGACCGCTTCGGCGACCCGCCCCGGCAGGTGAACAACCTGATCTCCATCGCCCTCCTCCGGGGCCAGGGGATGGCCTGCGGCGTCAGCGACGTGAGCCAGAAGGCGGGGGTCCTCACCTTCACCCTCGCCTCGTTCGACTTAAAGACCATCTCCGAGCTGGCGGGGAGCTATCCCGGCCGCCTGCTGTTCTCCCCCGGCGACACCCCCTCCTTCTCCGTCCGCCTCCGCAGGGGGGAGGACCCCCTTCGGCTGGCCTCCGGCCTCATGGAGCGCTACCGGACCCTGCTGGGACAAAACGTAAAAGAATCGTGAACACCTTCCCGTCCCCTTGCCTTTCCCCGCCGGGAGTGGTACAATGGCCCAAATCCGCCACATCTGCCTTGATTGGAGCGATCTCTCATGAAAAAACGCCTGCCGGCCCTGCTGCTGGCCCTGATCCTGACCCTGGGGCTGACCGCCTGCGGCGGCCCCGGCGCCGGCCCTTCCGCGGACCCCTCCGCCTCCCCGGACCCCCCGGCCTCCCCTGAGATCGTGGCCGACCTGTCCAAGAACATCGTGGAGTTCTCCGCCGGCCTCTCCCCGGAGGACGTGCTGGTCACCGTCAACGGGGAGGAGATCACCGCCGACCTGTTCTGCTATTGGCTGTATTATAATTGCTACCGTCTTGTCTCCGAATATGGAATACCCGTGGCCAATTATGCTGATATGATGCTGAGCAATGCCATCGCTCTGACTACCGTATATGCGATCCTGCCGCAAAAAGCGGCTGAGCTTGGCTGTCCTCTCACCGATGAACAGCAGGCTTCTGCCGAGGCGTCTATGGACATGGAGGATTCCCAATTTACCTATGACCAGCTCAAAGCCCTCTATGGTATGTCTGACGCTTCCATGAAGTTTATCGCTGCCATCAACTACTACTATGATAATCTGCTGTCCATTCAAGCCGATCCCACCGAGGAGGACTTAAACAACTATGTCTATCAGGTAAAGCACATCCTGCTCAAGACAATAGATGATGAAAACAACCCCCTGAACGACGAGGCTGTCGCCCAAAAGAAAGCCCAGGCCGACGAGCTGCTGGCCCAGCTCCGGGCCCTGGAGGGGGAGGAGCAGCTGGCCAAGTTCGACGAACTGATGAAAGAGTACAGTGAAGATCCCGGCCTGGCCTCTAATCCCGATGGTTATGAGTACACCATAGACGACTCCCTGGTGGAGGGGTTTACCGAAACTGCGTTGGCGCTCAAACCCGGTGAGATCTCCGACGTGTTGGAGACCACCTATGGTTACCACATTCTCCTTCGGGGCAAAGTAGAAGATCTGATATCCTATGCCGACGACTGCAAAGCACACACATTGGATACACAAATGGACCAGTGGTTGGCCGACGCAAACGTAGTGCAGTCTCCCGCTTTGGATGATCTGGATGTCGTCAGCTTTTATGAGCGATACGCTGCCTATCAGCAGGCTCTGGCTGAACAGTTTATCTCGGAAAGCGCCTCCCCCGCCCCCGAGGGCTGAGTCCCCGACCGCCTTTTGGCCCATCCGCGTACGCGGATGGGCCTTTTTTTGTTCTGCCTGTCCCTTCCCGTCCATTCGACCCCTGTCCCCAGCTATAATGGAGGGCAAAAGGAGTGCTGCCTATGCAATGGTATTCCCTGCCCCCCTCCAGAGTCCTGTCGGAACTGGACGTGCGTCCCTCCGCCGGCCTGTCGGAGGAGGAGGCCGCCCGCCGCCTCGCTACATACGGCCCCAACAGACTGGCCGGGGCCAAAAAGGAGCCTCTGGTCCTCCGGTTCCTGGAGCAGCTGAAGGACCCCATGATCATCGTCCTGCTGGCCGCCGCCGTCCTGTCCCTGGTCTCCACCGGCGGGGAGGACTGGATCGAGGCCCTCATCATCCTGCTGATCGTTGTGGTCAACGCCTGCATCTCCATCTCCCAGGAGGACAGCGCCCAGCGGGCCCTGGAGGCCCTCCGGAAGATGTCCGCCCCCCTGGCCAAGGTGATCCGGGGCGGCAAGCCCCTTCGGGTGGAGACCGACCGGCTCGTCCCCGGCGACATCATCCTCCTGGAGGCCGGCGACCTGGTCCCCGCCGACGCCCGCATTTTGGAGTGCGCCAACCTGAAGGCCGACGAGTCCGCCATGACGGGGGAATCGGTGCCGGTGGACAAATCCGCGGCGGATCCCCTCCCGGAGGACACCCCGCTGGCCGACCGGGTGAACATGGTCATCTCCTCCACCGTCATCACCAACGGCCGGGCGGTGTGCGCCGTCACCGCCACCGGCATGGACACGGAGGTGGGCCGCATCGCCAGGCTGCTCACCGGCCAGGAGGAGGTCTCCACCCCCCTCCAGCGGAAAATGGCCGAGATCTCCAAAACGCTGTCCTTCGTATGTCTGGCGGTGTGCGCGGTGATGTTCGGAGTGGGGGTCCTCTACCGCCATCCCATCCTGGATATGTTCCTGTCCGCCGTCTCCCTGGCGGTGGCCGCCATCCCGGAGGG
>CANQKJ010000080.1 GCA_947624465.1 uncultured Oscillospiraceae bacterium | reverse complement strand
GGAAGGAGGTGGCGTAGACCTCGCCGGTGGAGATGTCGCACAGGCACAGGCCCACGGCGGCGGAGTCGGCGTAAATGGCGCAGATGTAGTTGTTTTTGCCCTCCTCCAGCATGGAGGAGGCGATGACGGTGCCCGGGGTGACGATGCGGATGATGTCCCGGTCCACCAGCCCCTTGGCCAGGGCCGGGTCCTCCATCTGCTCGCAGATGGCCACCTTGTACCCCCGCTTGATGAGCCGGGCGATGTAGTTCTGGGCGGAATGGTAGGGCACGCCGCACATGGGCACCCGCTGGTCCTCCGGCTTGCCCCGGTCCCGCGTGGTGAGGGTGAGGCCCAGCTCCTCGGTGCCGATCCTGGCGTCGTCGTGGAACATCTCGTAGAAGTCGCCCAGGCGGAAGAACAGCAGACAGTCGGGGTACTGCTCTTTGATCTGCCAGTATTGCCGCATCATGGGGGTCAGCTCGGCCATGGTCTCTCCCTCTTTCTTTTAGAACCTGTATTCACAAGCGTTACACGCTGTCTGGGCGGGCCTTATGCCGCCATACCGCGTTGATTTTCCTTGCCATACATCCAGTATGGCGGCGTCAAATCGCCTTGTCTGGCGCCATAATCCCCCGACCATCCGGCATATCCCGCTTATGAAAACAGGTTCTCGGAAACGGCGGGGATCACTCCCCGCCGTTGTAATCGGTGATCACGTAGACGTATTTGACGTTCTGGATGTCGGCGGCGGGCTCCACCACCGCGTAGCGGCTGATGCCGTCCGCGTCGGTGCGCAGGTCCCTGACGCTGCCCACCAGGATGTCCTTCGGGTACACCCCGCCCAGGCCCGAGGTGGCCACCTGGTCGCCCGCCACCAGCCGGGCCTCCTCCGGCAGGAAGGACAGCTTCAAAAGCCCCTCCAGCATCAGGGAGAAGTCCCCCTGGAGGATGGCGTCCGCGTCGGCGCGGGCCACCCGGCCGCCTAATTGAGCGCCGGGGTCCAGGATGGTGGTGACGGCGGCCCAGTTGAGGCCCGCCTCGGCGACCACCCCCACCAGATTGCCGTACTGGTCGATGACGCAGTCGTCCACCGCCACCCCGTCGGCGCTCCCCCGGTCGATCATCATCTCCGCCTCCCAGTTGGAGGTGGAGCGCCGGGTGACTGTGGCGTCCTGATAGGTCAGCTCGGGCCGCTTTTCCGCCAGCCCCAGCAGGTCTTTCAGCCGCTCGTTCTCCCGGACGGCGTCCTCCCCGTCCCGGGCGGCCTGTTCCATCTCGGCCAGCTGCCGGCGGAGGGCCTCGTTTTCGGCGGCGAGGGTCTCGTAGCGGAAGGTGCGGTCATACTGCCTCTGGGCCCAGTCGGTCACCCAGGCGGAGACGGCCCGCACCGGGGTGGCCAGCACCTCCAGCGCCTCCGCCAGCGGGTTCACCCCCAGGATGTAGGAGCCCAGGGCGATCACCGCCGCCAGCAGGGCCGCCGCGATCAGCAGGAGCCCTCCGTTGTCCTTGAAAAACTGTTTCATACCGTACTCCTTTTATGGCTGGAAGGGGGGCAGCCCGAAGTCCTCCGCCAGCACCCGCCCCAGCCGGAACAGGGGCAGACCCACCACGTTGCCGTAGTCCCCGTCGATGCCCTCCACCAGCAGGGCGCCCCGGCCCTGGATGCCGTATGCCCCCGCCTTGTCCATGGGTTCTCCGGTGGCGACATAGCCCCGGATGTCCGCTTCGGTCAGGGGGCGGAAGCGCACGGCGGTGCGCTCGTGGAAGGTGACGGTCCGCCCGCCGCGGGTCACGGTGACCCCGGTGTAGACGTGGTGTTCCCTGCCGGACAGGGCGGACAGCATGGCGAAGGCGTCCTCCGGGCCGTGGGGCTTGCCCAGAACGGCGTCTCCCACGGCCACCACCGTGTCGGCGGCGATGATGAGGGATCCCGGCCCCTCCAGGGCGGCCACGGCGGCCGCCTTCCGGCGGGACAGCTCCTCCACCATGCCGGCGGGAGGGACGCCGGGGGCCATCGTCTCGTCCACATCGGGGGCGTGGACGCGGAAGGTCAGCCCGATCTGGGCCAGCAGTTCCCTCCGGCGGGGGGACTGGGACGCGAGGATGATTTCCATGATTAGCTCCTTTTGCGCCTTTCCCCCGCGGGGGAGGCGCCCCCAGTGGGGCGGATGAGGCGGGGCGCGGTTATTCCACGTCCCGGTAGTAGAGGCCCCGGGTGTAGCCGTTGGGGACGTAGTTCCCCTCGCCCCGGTAGCGGTCCAGCACCTGGGCGCACTCCACGCCGTTCTCGGTGGTGAACAGCAGGCGGATGGCGGACACGCCCGCCCGCTTGTAGTCGGCCTCCCTGTCCGCCAGGTACAGCTTGTTGGCGTTGAGGATCTCGCTGCGGCAGCCGGGGGCCCGCTCCACCGGGAAGCGGACGCCCTTCCGGTCGGTGAGCAGGTTCACGTTCCCGCACACGCACTTGCCCGACTGGTTTTTGATGGCGCAGTTCTCGGTGATCATCAGGGGCAGCCGGCCGTAGGCGATGAGCTCCACCGGGATGGCCTTGGCCAGGTCCCGGATCTGGGCCAGCTTCAGCTCAAAGGAGGCGGTGAGGGTCTCGAAGCCCATCCGCTTGTACTCCTTGATTGCCTGGCTGTTGAACACATGGAGGCCGAAGTCCCCCCGGAGGCGGAAGCCCAGCTCCCTGGCCGGGGAGACGAAGCCCAGATTGCCCAGAAACGCGTCGGTGACGCCCGCCTTGCGGCAGGCCTCCAGCTGGCGGCGCAGCCCGTCCAGCTCCCGGTCCAGGCAGATGCGGGGCAGCGCCGCCGCCACCGGCACCTCCCGGCCGATCACCGCCCGGATCTCGTCGGCGTGGGCGGCGATCTCCTCCGCGGGCAGGAGGATCAGATCGGGCCGGCGCTTCAAAAGCTCGAAGGTGAGCTGCTCCATGTGCCGGAGGGACACCTGGAGGTTGGGCTCCCCCCGGAAGTTCTCGTACCGGGCGCCCATGCTGTACTGCCCGTGGCGGCGCTCCGGCAGGGCGGTCCGCTGCCGGGACAGCTCCTCCAGGGCCTGGCGGCGCAGGGCGTTGATGGCCGACAGGGGGACGGACAGCCCGTCCTCCACCAGGGCGAAGGTCCGCTCCGCCCGGTAGGGGGTGCCGCCGGTCTTGCCCAGCTGGGCCTCCACCACCTCCCGGGTGACGGGCCGCTTCCGGGCCACCTCGGGCAGGTCGCCGGAGGCGACGGCCTGGCGGCCAGACCGGTCCTCCACCCCCACCTGGATGGGCTGGCCGAGGCGGACCATGGCGTAGAACTTCACCGGCACCCTGGGACCCTCTCCCTTTTCGATGGCGGCCCGGACGGCGGCGAACAGCTCTTTGGGCTCGGCGGTGTCCTGCCGGACGCCGAACATACCGGGACCCTTCTTGCCGGTGAAATACCCGTCGGTAAAGCCCTGGCGGGAGAAGGCCTGCTCTAGCCGGCACACCTCCGCCGGGGAAGGTTCCCGGCCGTCCATCAGGGCGGAGGCGTAGGTCCTGGTGACGATGTAGACGTATTCGGGCCGCTTCATGCGCCCCTCGATCTTGGCGCAGGCCACCCCGATCTCCTGAAGCTCCTTCAGGTGCCCCGCCAGGGACAGGTCCTTCAGGGACAGGGGGTAGCGCTCGACCAGCTCGTCCCCCCAGCCGTAGGGCAGCCGGCAGGGCTGGGCGCACATGCCCCGGTTGCCGCTGCGCCCGCCGATGACCGAGGACAGGAAGCACTGGCCCGACCAGCACATACACAGCGCCCCGTGGACGAACACCTCGATCTCGATGGGGGACCTCTCACAGATATAGGCGATGTCCCGTTTGGAAAGCTCCCGGCCCAGCACCACCCGCGTCATCCCCAGGTCGGCCGCCGCCTTCACCCCGTCCAGGTTGTGGATGGTCATCTGGGTGGAGGCGTGGACGGGCAAATCCGGGGCCGTCTGCCGCAGGACCCTGACCAACCCCATGTCCTGCACCAGCACCGCGTCCGCCCCGAGACGGGAGGCCTCCACGGCGCAGTCCGCCGCCGCGGCCATCTCCCGGTCGGAGCAGAGGGTGTTCAGGGTGAGATAGACCTTGACTCCCCGCAAATGGCAATAAGAAACCGCCTCCGCGAGCTCCTCGGAGGTGAAATTCCGGGCGCCGCGGCGGGCGTTGAATTGTCCGAATCCCAGGTAGACCGCGTTGGCCCCGCCGCAGACAGCGGCGCGCAGGGCCTCCGGGCTGCCCGCGGGGGCCAGCAGTTCCATGAGGTCTCCTCCGGCGGCGCGTTACCGCTTCTGCTGGAGCTTGAAGATCTCGCGCTTGGCCTCGCTCAGTTCCATCTTCATCCTGGAGTTCTCCTCCATCAGCTCCTTGCACTGGCGGCGGAGGTTCTCCGAGGCGTCCTGCTCCTTGAAGCGGTCGTCGGCGATGTTGAAGGCGGTGAGGACGGCGCAGTCCAGCTGGGAGATCTTGCCCCCCTGGGCGGTCTCCTTCATCTTGCCGTTGACGTAGTCGGCTACCTTGCGGACGTAGTCCTCTCCCTCGGCGGCCAGCAGGGTGTAGCTCAGCCCCCCCACGGTGACGGTGACGCGGTTTTGCATGGCGGTCTCCTCCCTTATTTTATCTGATTACATATTATAACACACCGCCGGGGAAAAGGGAACAAAAAATCCCCCTGACGGGGGATTTTTTTCGTCTACTGCTCCTCCATCTCTTTCAGGCAGTATTCGATCATGCTGACCACCATGTTGTTGAAGCTGGTGCCGTTTTCGGCGGCCAGCTTATCTATTTGCTCCGCGATTGCCTTGGGCAGATACAGGCTTTTATTGACGGCTTCCACCTTCCGCTTGGTGGGTTTCGGCTGAAAAGACATAGCAGTTCCCCCTTCAGCAGAAATTCTAATGGAAACTACACACAGGATAAATATGCGAAATTTTAAATAGAAAATACTATTGAAAATTTCTAATGCCTGTGATATGATGCTTCCACCAGAAATTAGAAGGGGGAGAACACTCTTTGAAATCCATGAAAAAAGTGACCCTGCTGGTGCCGCCGGAGGTCTACGCCTTCTACGAAAAGGTGGGCCAGATGGCGGGGGACCTGCCGGTGGAGCGGGTCATGGCCGACTCTCTGCTCAAGCTGGCGGGGGAGCTGTCCCTGGAAATGCTGCACAAGCGGGGAAAAGACGCGCCGGGTGGGTCTCAATTACGGTAAAAAGGCAAAATTGTCTTGACATCCCGGCCCCCGCGTACTAAAATGCGTGTCATACGGGAGCGCGCGGCAGCCAGCCGTGAACTCAGGACCCGCGAGAAATCTGTTCGCCCTGAGGCTTTGACGTCTCAGGGCGTTTTTCGTTCCCGGACCACAAAAAAGGAGTGCTTTTCATGAAAAACACCGACAAGTCCATGGAGACCATCGTCAACCTGTGCAAGGGCCGGGGCTTCATCTTCGCCGGCAGCGAGATCTACGGGGGCCTGGCCAACACCTGGGACTACGGTCCCCTGGGCGTGGAGCTGAAGAACAACGTGAAAAAGGCCTGGTGGAAGAAGTTCGTCCAGGAGAATCCCTACAACGTGGGGCTGGACGCCGCCATCCTCATGAATCCCCAGGTGTGGGTGGCCTCCGGCCACGTGGGCGGCTTCTCCGACCCCCTGATGGACTGCCGGGAGTGCCACGAGCGCTTCCGGGCCGACAAGGTCATCGAGGACTGGTGCCACGACAATGACTTTGACCTGGGCCACAGCGTGGACGCCATGAGCCAGGCCCAGATGAAGGACTTCATCGAGGAGCACAAGGTCTGCTGCCCCTCCTGCGGTAAGCACAACTGGACCGATATCCGCCAGTTCAACCTGATGTTCAAGACCTTCCAGGGGGTCACCGAGGACGCCAAGAACACCGTGTACCTCCGGCCCGAGACCGCCCAGGGCATCTTCGTGAACTTCCAGAACGTCCAGCGCACCACCCGGCGCAAGCTGCCCTTCGGCGTGTGTCAGATCGGCAAGTCCTTCCGCAACGAGATCACCCCGGGCAACTTCACATTCCGCACCCGGGAGTTCGAGCAGATGGAGCTGGAGTTCTTCTGCGCCCCCGGCACCGAACTGGACTGGTTCGCCTACTGGAAGGACTTCTGCCACAAGTGGCTGCTGGAGCTGGGCATGAGGGACGAGAACCTGCGCCTGCGCGATCACGAGCCGGAGGAGCTGTCCCACTACTCCAACGCCACCACCGACTTCGAGTTCGTCTTCCCCTTCGGCTGGGGCGAGCTGTGGGGGGTGGCCAGCCGCACCAACTTCGACCTGACCGCCCACCAGAACACCTCCGGCAAGGACCAGACCTATTACGATCAGGAGAAGAACGAGCATTATATCCCCTATGTGATCGAACCCTCCCTGGGCGCGGACCGGGTGACCCTGGCCTTCCTGGTGGACGCCTACGACGAGGAGGTGGTGGACGCCGCCAAGAACGACGTGCGCACCGTCCTCCATCTGCACCCCGCCCTGGCCCCCTTCAAGTGCGCCGTGCTGCCCCTCTCCAAGAAGCTGGCGGACAAGGGCCGGGAGATCCAGACCGAGCTGAGCAAATACTTCATGGTGGACTACGACGACGCCGGCTCCATCGGCAAGCGCTACCGCCGCCAGGACGAGATCGGCACCCCCTTCTGCGTCACCGTGGACTTCGACACCGTGGGCGACGCCGACAAGGCCGGGGACGACGCCGTCACCATCCGGGACCGGGACACCATGGAGCAGGTCCGGGTGCCCATCAGCGCCCTGAAGGCCTGGCTGGACGACAAGCTGGCCTATTGACGCCATGAAGCGCTTTTTCGGGTATTTCCTGTTCCAGCGCCGCCCGCCGGCAGAGGCCTCTTCCGGGCGGAGGGCGGCCTTCTGGCTGTGGAACGTCCTGCTGCTGGCGGGGGCGGTCCTGGCGCTGGGACTCGTCTCCCTGGCGCTGGCCGCGGGCAGCAACTTCGGCTGGGAGATATTTTGGGACTACTTCGCCCATCCGGCGCTGACAGCCCTCAACCTGCTGCCGCCGCTGGTGTTCTGCGCCCTGCTGTACGGGCTGCTGGGGCGGGCCTGGCTGGCCTATACCGTCACCGCCCTGCTGGTGCTGGCCCTGTCCTTTGCCAACTACTATAAGCTGGCCTTCCGGGATGACCCGGTCATCGCCGCCGACCTGGCCCTGCTGGGCGAGGCGGGGAAGATGACGGAGAACTACGCCCTGTTCCTGTCCACCAAGCTGACCGCCGCGCTGGTGCTGACCGCGCTCAGCGCGGTCCTGCTGGCCCTGTTTGCCAGGGGGAAGCCCCGCTGGCCGGGGCGCGCGGCCGCCGGCGTGACGGCGGTCGTCGCGGCGGCGGCGCTGATCCCCGTCTACACCAGCGCCCAGGTCTATTCCCGGAACGCCGCGTTCGAGCATCTGAACCAGTGGGCCTCCACCCAGCAGTATATCGCCCGGGGGCTTCTGTATCCCTTCCTCCACAGCATCCAGGACGCCATCCCCCATCCCCCGGAGGGCTATTCGGAGAAGGGGGCGGAGGAGCTGCTGTCCCGGTACGGGGACGCGGACATCCCGGAGGACAAGAAGGTCAATATCGTGGGGATCATGCTGGAGGCCTTCTCCGATTTCTCCGGCTTTGAGGGGATAGAGTTCCGGCATGACGTGTATGCCGGCCTCCACGCGCTGGAGGCGGAGAGCTATTCCGGCACGCTGCTGACCAATATTTTTGCCGGAGGGACCATCAATACCGAGCGGGGGTTCCTGACCGGCGATCCATCCGGGGAATACGATCCCCGGACGGACACGTCCTCCTATGTGTGGTATCTGAGGAGCCAGGGCTATCGCGCCTCCGGCGACCATCCCAGTTTCGGGTGGTTCTACAACCGGGAGAACGTCAACTCCTATCTGGGCTTTGAGCGCTACCGGTATGTGGAGAACTATTATGGGCAGTTTACCGACGGATGGGTGGCCAACGACGTGATCTTCATGCCGGAGCTCACCGCCTCCATCCAGGAACAGCTCAGGGACGACGCGCCGCTGTTCTCCTTCTCTGTCTCCTATCAGGGGCACGGCCCCTATACCACGGACCAGTGCTGGTGGGGCGAGGTGGACGACTACATCGCCAACTATGAGCTGGACTCGGAGAGCCGCTATATCCTGGCCAACTATCTGGGTTCCGTCGAGGACACCCAGGACCGTCTGCTCACCATGGTGGACGCCTTCCGCGCCAGCGGCGAGCCCATCGTGCTGGTGGTGTTCGGCGATCATAAGCCCTGGCTGGGCAACGGCAGTTCCGTCTACAGCGCGCTGGGCATCGACCTGTCCCAGACCACGGACGAGAGCATCTATGCCTATTGGTCCACGCCCTATCTGATCTGGGCCAACGACGCGGCCGAGAAGGTCATCGGCCATGACCTCGTGGGCGAAGGCCCCACCATCTCCCCCTGTTTTCTGATGGACGTGCTGTTCGAGCAGCTGGGCTGGGAGGGGGACGCCTATATGCAGGCGGCCCGCGCCTGCCGGGAGGAAGTGCCGGTGGTACAGACCTCCGGGTTCTATCTCACCGCTGACGGGACCCTGACCCGGGAGCTGAACGACGGGCAGACGGAGTTGGTCCGGCAGTTGGAGCAGACGGCCTACTACAGGAAACATCACTTTATGGATTGAGCGCCCGTGTCCTCCCGTCCCCTGTGGACGGGAGGATATGTTTTTCCCCCGCCGCCGCAAAAAAATGTTGACAACCGCCTGAAAACAGGATATACTAACTCTCGCCCCTGTTGAGGGCGGCAGTATGGCGGCGTAGCTCAGTTGGCTAGAGCACTCGGTTCATACCCGAGTTGTCACCGGTTCGAATCCAGTCGCCGCTAC
>CANQKJ010000079.1 GCA_947624465.1 uncultured Oscillospiraceae bacterium | reverse complement strand
GGCCGACCACCTGGACTACTTCAAGGACTTACACGCCATCCAGAGGTCCTTCCGGGCCTTCGCGGACAAGGTGCCGGAGGACGGCGTCATCGTGTGTAACTGCGAGGACCCCAACACCATGGAGGCCCTGGCGGGGGAGACCCGGCGGATGCTCACCTTCGGCCTGGAGAAGGGGGACGTCCACACCGCCCATCTCAATCTGCACAAGGGCTTCGGCTCCTTCGACGTGGTGTATGACGGCAGGGTCTACGCCCATCTGGAGCTGTCGGTGCCCGGCGTCCACAACGTGAAGAACGCCGTGGCGGCCTCCGCCGCCGCCATCGCCCTGGGCCTCCCCGGAAAGGCGGTGGAGGACGGGATGCGGACCTTCCACCTCCCCGGCCGCCGGTTCGAGTACAAGGGGGACTACCACGGGGCCGAGGTGGTGGACGACTACGCCCACCATCCCGACGAGCTGAACGCCCTGCTGGACATGGCCGCCGCTCTGGACTACAAGCGGATCGTGTGCGCCTTCCAGCCCCACACCTATTCCCGGACCCACGCCCTGTTCGGGGACTTTGTGGAGGCCCTGAAGAAGCCCGACGTGACTCTGCTGGCGGAGATCTACGCCGCCCGGGAGGACAACGACATCGGCATCTCCTCGGGCGATCTGGCCAAAGAGATCCCCGGCGCGGTCTACTGCCCCACCTTGGCGGACGTCACCGCGAAGCTGCGGGAGATCGCCCGGCCCGGCGACCTGATCCTCACCGTGGGGGCGGGGGACATCTACCTGGCCGGCGAGGCGCTGGTGAAAGAGGACAACTGACCAAAGAGAAAGACCGTCCGGCCCTTTCGCCGGACGGTCTTTTGCCGTGTCACCGCCTGCCCCGGTAGGAGGAACGGCTACGGCCCCCGCCGGAGTAGGAATAGCGGCGGCGCCTTCTGGGCCGCAGGAGGATCAGCCAGAGGATCAGCAGGAGGAGGATCACGGCCCCGCCGATGACCAGGACCTTGACCCAGGTCCTGGCCCACAGGTTCTCCAGCCGCTGGAGGTTGTAGAGGAACTCGGACCGCTCCACGGTGTCGGCGGCCACCAGGTCCAGGGAGCCGTACTCCTTCCCCTCGTATGTAAAGGTGACGGTGCCCAGCTTATCCCCGGCGTTGACGGGGGCCTCCACAGAATCGGGCAGGTCGAAGCGCAGCTCCGCCCTGGCCGGGTCGTAGTCGGAGGGCATCACCGCCTGGATGGAGCCGGCGGCCTGGACCAGCACCTGGTCCACCTGGTCGGACAGGGTGACGGGCACCGAGCGGATGGTGTCGGCGCTCTCGGCGTCCAGCAGGGTGGTCATGTGGAAGTTGGCGAAGGCCCACTCCAGCAGGCGGATGGTCTCGGAGAAGGAGTAGGCGCTGAGGGAGCCGTCCTCCTCCCGGACGTACTCGGACCCCAGGATGACGCAGTAGTAGGTGCGGCCCTCCTCGTCGGTGGCGGCGGAGGCCAGGCAGCGGCCAGCCTCGTCGGTGTTGCCGGTCTTGATGCCGATGGCCTTGGGGTAGCGGTAGCCGTTCACGTAGTAGCCGCTGATGAGGCCGTTGGTGGTGTAGAGGGTGCGCTCGCCGCATAGGTTGGTGGCGGGGATGGTGTGGGAGGCGGTGCCCACGATGGTGCGGAAGGTCTCGTTCTTCATGGCCTCTCTGGCCATGAGGTAGATGTCATAGGCGGTGGTGTAGTGGTCGTCGTCGTGGAGGCCGTGGGGATTGGTGAAGTGGGAGTCCTTCATGCCCAGCGCGGCGGCCTTCGCGTTCATCCGCTGGGCGAAGGCGACGGCGGCCTGGTCCCCGGTGAGGCCGGTGACCGCCTCGGCCAGGACGTTGCAGGCCTCGCAGGCGGAGGGTAGCAGATCGCACCACAGCAGATTCTCCACGGTCATGATCTCCCCGGCCTTGATGGGGGGGTCCGCGGTGGAGCTGCCGAAGGGCACGTCCACCGCCGTGGCGGAGGCGGTGACCTGGGTGTCCAGGGACAGTTCTCCGCTGGCCACGGCGTCCAGCACCACCAGGGAGGTCATGATCTTGGTCACCGAGGCGGGGTAGCGCTTCTCACGGGCGTGATACTCGTAGAGCACCACGTCGTTGTCCCCGTCCACCACCAGGGCGGCGGTGGCGTGGGGTTCCCCGTCCGGCTCCAGGGCGGCGGCGGGGGGGACGGCGGAGATCAGCAGGATCAGCGCGAGAAGAAACGCGGCAAAACGATATTTTTTCATATCAATCTCCCGAAAAGTGTGATATACTATTTCTAACTGTGGCGCTGCGCGGTCCTGCATGACATTATAACAGAGTTTTCTCCACCGCGCAACCGGTTTACAGAATGTTTACGAAGGGGGGCGGCCCCGTGGCGCTGAACAGAGGGGAAAAGGGCGTGCTGGCCGTCGCCCTGGCGGGTTTGGCCGTGATGCTGGGGATCTTCGGGCTGCGCTCCCTGCCGGGGCGGCCCCTGGAGGCCATCCCGCCCGGAGCGGTCCCCTCGGAGCCGGCGGACGCCCCGCTGACGGGCGGCCTCATCGACATCAACACCGCCGGCCCGGAGACCCTGACGGAACTGCCCGGCATCGGCGAGACCAGGGCGGCCGCCATCATCGCCTACCGGGAGGAGCACGGCCCCTTCCGCTATCCCGAGGAGCTGCTGAACGTGGCGGGCATCGGCGAGGGGATCCTGGAGGGGCTGCTGGACTACGTGACGACGGGAGGATAGACGAATGCCGAACATTTTAGTGGTGGACGACGAGCGCGTCCTGGTCAAGGGCATCAAGTTCAATCTGGAGAACGAGGGCTATCATGTGGACGCCGGGTACGACGGCGAGGAGGCAGTGGAAAAGGCCAGGGCCGGGGAGTACGACCTCATCATCCTGGACCTGATGATGCCGAGGATCGACGGGCTCCAGGCCTGCATAAAGATCCGGGAGTTCTCCAACGTGCCCATCATCATGCTCACGGCCAAGAGCGAGGATGCGGACAAGATCATCGGCTTCGAGTGCGGGGCGGACGACTATATCACCAAGCCCTTCAACATCCTGGAGCTGAAGGCCCGCATCCGGGCGCTGCTGCGCCGGGCGGGGGCCGCCGCCCAGCAGAAGAAGGACGCCGACCGGCTCACGCGGGGCAGCATCACCCTGGACCTGGCGGAGCGCTCCGCCTTCCGGGACGGGGCGCGGGTGGAGCTCACCGCCAAGGAGTTCGACCTGATGGCCCTGCTCATGCGGAACCCAGGCCGGGTGTACAGCCGGGAGAATCTGCTCAATCTGGTGTGGGGCTACGAGTACATCGGCGAGTTCCGCACTGTGGACGTCCATATCCGGCGGCTGCGGGAGAAGCTGGAACCCGACCCCGCCAACCCTGGGTATATCATGACCAAATGGGGCGTGGGCTATTACTTCGCCAGCGGCCAATGACCGGAGACCGGATCTGAACCGTAAGAAAAACGCCTGAACGAACAAAAGAGAGGAGGGGGACCATGGCGGAGACGACGGTGGCGAAGGAGCGGACCAGCCGGGTCCCCATCTGGAGGTCCATCCGGGCCAAATACGCCCTCACCTACCTGTTGGTGGTGGCGGCCATCATCATCATCATGAACACCTATCCCCTCTTTATGGTGGAGGACATGGTGTTCTCCTCCAAGGCCACCGCCCTCCGGCGGCAGGCCCTGGTCATCGGCTCGGCCCTGTCCGTGTCCGAGACCCTCACCCAGGAGAGCGCCGGGCAGACCATGGCCCTGCTGGAGGATGTCCAGGCCACACGGGTGCTGGTCACCGACGGGGAGGGCCGCATCCTCTACGACAACTCCACCCTGGACGACCGCACCGGCGACTTCGCCCTCATGGGGGAGGTGGTGGCCGCCCTGGACGGCCGGGATGTGTGGCGGCTGGAGTACCGGGACGGGGCCTTCCGGGGCAGAGCCGCCGCGCCGGTGGTCTACCGGGGGGAGGTGCTGGGCTGCGTCTACCTCTATGAGTATGACAGCGAACAGGCCGATATCCTCCTGTCCATCCAGAACAACCTGCGGAACATCTCCATCATCATCTGCGTGGTGGCGGCGGTGCTGGCTCTGCTGTTCTCCGAGGCGCTCACCCGGTCCGCCGGCCGGCTGCTGGCGGCCATCCGCCGGCTGCAGGGGGGCGAGTACCAGCACCGCGCCGTCATCCGGGGCGGGGATGAGATGGCTCAGCTGGCGGGCGAGTTCAACCAGATGGCGGAGCGGCTCCAGACCACCGAGGAGGCCCGCCGCCGCTTCGTGTCCGACGCGTCCCACGAGCTGAAGACCCCGCTGGCCTCCATCCGCCTGCTCACCGACTCCATCCTGCAAAACGACAGCGTGGACATGGACACCGTGCGGGAGTTCGTGTCCGATATCGGGGACGAGGCCGACCGGCTCACCCGCATCAGCGAGCGGCTGCTCACCCTCACCCGGCTGGACGCCGGGGCCGAGCGGGAGCGGGAGCCGGTGGAGCTGGGGGCGGTGACCGCCCGGGTGGCCGATATGCTCCTGCCCCTGGCGGAGGCGAACGACATCACCCTGGAGCGGAAGCTGGAGCCCGCCTGCGCGCTGCTGGCCAACGAGGACGACCTGTATCAGGTGGCCTTCAACCTCATCGAGAACGCCATCAAATACAATGTGCCGGGCGGACGGGTGGAGGTCTCCGTTTTCCGGCAGGAGGACAAGACGGTGCTGGCGGTGGCCGATACCGGCGTGGGTATCCCCCCGGAGGATATGCCCAGGATCTTCGACCGCTTTTACCGGGTGGACAAGGCCCGGTCCCGGGAGCGGGGGGGCACCGGGCTGGGGCTGTCCATCGCCCGGGACACCGCCCGCCTCCACAACGGGGACATCACCGCGGAGCCCAACCCGGCGGGGAGGGGCACCGTCTTTTACGCGGAGTTCCCCGCCCTCACGGCGGAGGGGGGAGGACCGGAATGAAAAAGAGGATCGCCGCCCTGCTGCTGGCGGCGCTTCTGCTGACGGCCTCCGCCTGCGGGCAGAGGCAGGGAGAGGCGCCGGAGGGACCCGTCCTGTGGTTCCCCTCCAGCCAGGAGGACTTAAGTTCCGCCCTGGCCTCCGCGGGCTATGAGGGGGAGGAGACCGTCCCCGCCCTGATGGACACCCTGCTGGCCGGTCCGGCCGCCGATACGGGGCTGCTGCCCTTTGCCCCGGCGGGCACCGGGCTGCTGGGCTGGGAGCTGGAAAACCGGGTGGTCCGGGTGGAGCTGTCCGCCCCCTACGCCGCCCTGGAGGGGGTGGACAGGACCCTGGCGGACTACTGCGTGGCCCTGACCCTCGTCCAGCTCAGCGGGATCGACGGGGTGCGGGTCGAGGTGGAGGGACAGCCTCCGGGCCGGGTGCTCCGGGCGGGGGACGTGGTGTCCTCCGGCGCGGAGGAGGAGCCGGTGGAGGTGCCCGCCACCCTCTATTTCCGCATGGGGGGCGGCCTGGGCTATGAGGTGCGCACCTTCCGCCTCACCGAGGACGAGGCCCCCGCTAAGGCGGTGCTGGAGGCCCTCATCGCCGGGCCGGAGAATGAAAACGTGCTTGCCCCCCTCCTGCCCGCCGATTTGACGGTGTACGCCGTCTGGATGGACGGCGGGGTGTGCTCGGTCAACGTGTCCTCCGCCCTGCTCAGCGAGATGCCGGAGACGGCGGAGGAGCGGGAGCTGGTCATCGAATCCCTGGTGGACACCCTGTGCAGCCTGGACGCGGTGGAGCAGGTCCAGGTGCTGGTGGAGGGGGAGAGCGTGAGCCGCTACGGGGAGATCGACCTGTCCGGCCCGCTGCTGCCCGAGGCGAGAGATACCTGAGAACTGCGGGGCCGGGGGATTTCCCCCGGCCCCAAAAAATTTTTTTTGGAAATTTTCAAAAACCTCTTGACCTTCCACTGGGTGGAAGGTGTACCGTGGACTTGAGAAGGGAGGCGAGGGCCGTGAAGATCAACGAGGTGGAGCGGCTGGCGGGCATCACCAAGGGCAACATCCGCTTTTATGAGAAGGAGGGGCTGCTGACCCCCGGCCGCAACAGCGACAACGGCTACCGGGACTACAGCGAGGCCGACGTGGAGTGGCTGAAAAAGATCCGGCTGCTGCGGATGCTGGACGTGCCCATCGAGGAGATCAAACGGCTCAGGTCCGGGGAGCTGACCCTGGAGGATGCCATGGACCGGCACATGATCCAGCTGGAGCGGCGGAAGGCCAGCCTGGCCGAGATGGCGGCCCTTTGCGCCTCCCTGAAAGAGGACCACGTGAGACTGGACACCCTGGACGCCGACGGGGTGCTGGCGCGGATGGCCCAGAAAGAACAGGAGGGGACCAAGTTTGTGAACGTGAAAAAGACCGACAAGATCACCCGGTACGTGGCGCCCACGGTCATCGCCCTGGTGATGGTGGCGCTGTTGGCGGCGCCCATCGGGCTCATGGTGTGGGCCTGGGCCGCCGAGCCGGAGGCGGCCCCGCCGGTGGGGCTGCTGGCCATTCTGATCGCCATCCCGGCGGTGGTCATCGTGGGGGTGCTGGCGGCTCTGTTCCAGCGCTTCCGGGAGATCGGCAGGGGCGAAGAGGACGAGGCAAGCAAATACTGAATCTAAGAGGAGGAAATGACCATGCTGCTGCTCAATATCGACTATATCCCCGGCTCTGACCGGGCGTTCGAGGCCCTGGGCGTGGTGAAGGGCGCCACCGTCCAGTGCAAGCACTTCGGCAAGGATTTCATGGCGGGCATGAAGACCCTCGTCGGCGGCGAGGTGGTGGGCTACACCGAGATGCTCACCGAGGCCCGGCAGATCGCCACCAAACGGATGGTGGACGAGGCCGAGGCCCTGGGGGCCGACGCCATCCTGAACATCCGGTACGGCTCGTCGTCGGTGATGCAGGGGGCCGCCGAGGTGGTGGCCTACGGCACCGCCGTGAAGTATAAGTGACCCCGGCGCGGTTGACCGGCTATGAAGAGGTTTAAGGGGAAAGGCCCCCTGGCCTTCATCCTGGCGGGGATCCTCGTGGCCGCGCTGGTCATCTCGTCGGTGGCCTTCGGCACCGGGCGCTCCTCCGTCCGGGTGGGCTATGTGGGGTATGCCGGCCGGCAGAGCTGGTCGGCCAGCTACGCGATGCTCACCGGCAGAGAGCGGCACACCCTCCACCCGGAGGGGAACATCCTCCATGTGGAGGTGGAGACCGAGTCCGGCTCCATTTCCATGGAAATGAAGGACGGGGAGGGGAATGTCATCTTCTCCGAGAGCGATATCCAGACGTCGTCCTTTGATGTGGAGGCGGCCGGCAAGACCGCGATCACCATCCAGGCGGACGATCACAAGGGCGGCTTTGAGATCACCAGCTGAGCTTCATAACAGACAGGCCCCGGCGCTTCCCTTGACAGGGGAGGGGCCGGGGCCTTATAATCGGAGCGAAACCTTGACAGAGAGGGGGCGGCGAGATGGCGGAGAAGGTCCTGGTGGCCATGAGCGGCGGGGTGGACTCCAGCGCGGCGGCCCTGCTGCTGACGCGGCAGGGGTATGAGTGTATCGGCGCCACCATGCGGCTGTTCGGCAACGAGGACATCGGCCTGGACAAGGGCCATCCCTGCTGCACCCTGGACGACGTGGAGGACGCCAAAGCGGTCTGTTACCGGCTGGGCATCCCCCACTACACCTTCAACTTCATGAGCGACTTTGAGGAGAAGGTCATTCAGAAATTCATCCGCAGCTACCGGGCGGGGGAGACCCCCAACCCCTGCATCGACTGCAACCGGTATCTGAAGTTCGAGCGGCTGTACCGCCGGGCCAGAGAGCTGGGGTGCGGTTACATCGCCACGGGGCACTACGCCCGGATCGTTCAACAGGACGGGCGGTATCTCCTCCAGAAGGCCGCCGACCTGAGCCGGGACCAGAGCTATGTGCTGTACGCCATGACCCAGGAGCAGCTGGCCCACACCCTGTTCCCCCTGGGGGGGATGACCAAGGCGGAGGTCCGGGACCTGGCCGAGGCAGAGGGCTTCGTCAACGCCCGCAAGCACGACAGCCAGGACATCTGCTTCGTCCCGGATGGGGACTACCTCTCCTTCATCGAGCGGCACACCGGGGAGAAAAGCGTTCCCGGCGACCTCATCGACCTGGACGGAAAGGTGCTGGGCGCCCACCGGGGGGCCGCCGGGTACACCATCGGCCAGCGGAGGGGCTTAGGGGTGCCCGCCGGCGAGCGGGTATACGTCTGCGCCAAGGACATGGCGGCCAACACCGTCACCCTGGGGCCGGAGAGCGCCCTGTACAGTTCCGGCTGCGTGGCCGAGGACTGGAACTGGATGGCCCTGCCGCCCGAGGGGCCCTTCGAGGCGGAGGTCAAGACCCGGTATCGCATGAGAGAGCAGCCGGCGGTCGTCACGGCGGAGGGGGAGCGGGTGGTGATCCGCTTCCGCGAGCCTCAGCGGGCGGTGACTCCCGGCCAGGCGGCGGTCCTCTACCGGGACGGAGCGGTCCTGGGAGGCGGGACCATCCGGGAGACGCTGGCCCGATAGAACATAAAAGGTCCCCGTCCGAACGGACGGGGACCTTTCGCGTTTTCGGAGTTATTCCTCCTGCATGGCCTTCGCGGCGGCGATGGCCTTCTCCTGGGCGGCGGGGGGGCAGTCCTCATACCGCACGAAGTGGAAGGTGAAGGAGCCGCGGGACTGGGTCATGGCCCGCAGGTCGATGGCGTAGGAGGTCATCTCGGCCATGGGCACCTCGGCCTCCAGCACCTGCTCGCCGTCGCCGGTGGGGTTCATGCCCATGACGCGGCCCCGGCGCTTGGTGATGTCGCCCATGACGTCGCCCATATAGCTGTCGGGGATGGTGACCTTCAGCTCGCCGATGGGCTCCAGCAGGACGGGGTTGGCCTCGGGCATGGCGGCCTTATAGGCCAGCTGGGCGGCGGTCTTGAAGGCGATCTCGGAGGAGTCCAC
>CANQKJ010000078.1 GCA_947624465.1 uncultured Oscillospiraceae bacterium | reverse complement strand
AGCCCACCACCAGCACCCGCGACGCGTGGAGGGTGACAGGCAGTTCCTCCATGGCCAGCTGGATGGCTCCCTCGGCGGTGGGGATGGCGTTGAGCACCGCCAGCTCCTCACGGGCGAAGTAGTCCGCCAGCGCCAGGCCCCGTTCCTCCGCCATGGCCCGCAGGGGCGCCGTGACCATCCCCGCGCACACCAACTGGCCGGGGCGCAGGGGGTCCAATACCTCCTCCAGCGGGTGGGACCTGCCGGAGAGGGGCGCGTTGAGGGCGCCCTCCGGCCCCAGAGAGGGCAGGGGCAGCACCACGCAGTCCGCCCGGTCCGCCCCGGCCATGGACGGCTCGCACCTGACGCCCTCGGCAAGCTCCAGGGCATAGGTATGTACCCCGTGGCCGTCGTCGGCCAGCAGCCGGGCCAGGGCCGCCTGCCGTGGATCGCCCCCCACCACCCAGATATTTTTCGCCATGTCAGGATCCTCCCTTCAAACGATAACTGCCATCGCACCAGTGTATTCCGGGGAGCGGGCGAGAGTGAGCGGACAGCCCCGCAAACTTTTCCCAAAACCGGGCATACTGACCCCATCAACAGTGGGAGGTACACACATGAGCAGTCCTTACGAAAATTACACCAAAGGGAATGTGGATTTTATGTCCAGCCGCACCCGGGAGAACCTGATGCGGGCCTTCGCCGGGGAGAGCCAGGCCCGGAACCGCTACACCTTCGCCGCCTCGGTGGCGCGGAAGGAGCAGCTGGAGGTGATCGCCCGGGTCTTTGAGTTCACCGCCGACCAGGAGCGGGCCCACGCCAGGGTGTTCCTGGATCTGCTGGAGAGCTGCGCGGGCCAGACCATCAAGGTGGAGGGCACCTATCCGGTGGACGTGCGGGACAGCGCCCTGACCTGCCTCCGGGCGGCCCAGCACAACGAGTACCAGGAGTGGCGGGCGGACTATGCCGGTTTCGCCATCGCCGCCAGGGAGGAGGGCTTCGACCTGATCGGCCACCAGTTCGAGCTGATCGCGGAGATCGAAAAGACCCACGGGGAGCGGTTCGGCCTGTTCGCCGACCTGCTGGAGCAGGGGAAGCTGTTCGCGGAGCAGGGCGAGCGGGCGTGGATCTGCCTCAACTGCGGCGAGATTGTCCACGCCGCGGCGGCCCCCCAGGTGTGTCTGGTGTGCCGGCATCCCCAGGGCTTCTTTGTGCGGCTGGAACTGGCGCCGTATACGGCGGGGTGACCCGCCTCTACATCACCCTTGATTTTACCGCTGTAAAGGCTTATAATATCCCAAAACAGACAAAAGGGGGCATCGCGCCATGAAGCACGACGTCAACTACACCCTCCTGGCCGACTTCTATGAACTGACCATGGGCAACGGCTATTTTGAGAACGGTATGCAGGACTGCATCTGCTACTTCGACCTGTTCTACCGCAGCGTGCCCGACGGGGGCGGCTTCGCCATCGCCGCCGGACTGGAGCAGGCGGTGCAGTACATCCAGGATCTCCGGTTCGACGGGGAGGACATCGCCTATCTCCGCTCCAAGGGCTGCTTCAGCGAGGGCTTCCTGGACTACTTAAAGGACTTCCACTTTACAGGGGATATCTGGGCCGTGCCCGAGGGCACCCCTGTTTTTCCCCGTGAGCCCATGCTCACCGTCCGGGCGCCGGCCATCCAGGCCCAGCTCATCGAGACCTATCTGCTGCTGGCCCTGAACCACCAGTCCCTCATCGCTACCAAGGCCAACCGCATCGTCCGGGCGGCGGATGGCCGCGCCGTGTCCGAGTTTGGCTCCCGCCGTGCCCAGGGGGCCTCCGGCGCCCTGCTGGGGGCCAGAGCGGCCTACATCGCCGGGGCCGCCGGCACCGCCTGCGCCATGGCCGACGCCATGTACGGCACTCCCGCCACGGGGACCATGGCCCACTCCTGGGTGCAGATGTTCCCCAACGAGTACACCGCCTTCAAGACCTACTGCAAGACCTACCCCCACGCGGCCACCCTGCTGGTGGACACCTACAACGTGCTGAAGTCCGGCGTGCCCAACGCCATCCGGGTGTTCCAGGAGCTGGGCATCACCTCCGGCGGTATCCGCATCGACTCCGGGGACCTGACTTATCTGTCCGTCAGGGCCCGGAAGATGCTGGACGACGCCGGTCTGCCCGGCATCAGGATCATTGCCTCCAACTCCCTGGACGAGTATATCATCCGGGACCTGCTGACCCAGGGCGCCAAGATTGACGGCTTCGGCGTGGGCGAGCGGCTCATCACCTCCAAGAGCGAGCCGGTGTTCGGCGGGGTCTACAAGCTGGCCGCCATCGAGGAGCGGGACGGCACCGTCATCCCCAAGATCAAGATCAGCGAGAACGCCGCCAAGGTCACCTGGCCCCACTTCAAAAAGACCTATCGGCTGTTCTCCAACGCCACCGGGAAGGCCATGGCCGACTACGTCACCGTGTTCGACGAGGAGCCCGACTTCACCCAGCCCCTGGAGCTGTTCGACCCGGAGGCCACCTGGAAGCGGAAAACCTTTACAGACTACACCGCCCGGCCCTTGCAGGTGCCCGTGTTCCAGGGCGGGAAGCTGGTCTATGACCTGCCCGACATCGAGTCCATCCGGGCCCGCTGCGCCGCCGAGGTGGACAGCCTGTGGGACGAGGTCAAGCGGTTCGAGAATCCACACAACTACTACGTGGACCTGTCCCAAAAGCTGTGGGACGTGCGGGAGCAGCTGCTGGGCGCGAAGCATTGAATCGAAAATACACGTAAAAGAGGGGCCGGCGAAAGCCGGCCCCTTTGCTGCGCCTGTTTAATTGTCATCCCCGCCGCTTGTTCATCTCCAGGGAGATGCGGTCGGCGATCATGGCGATGAATTCCGAGTTGGTGGGCTTGCCCTTGGCGTTGGAGACGGTGTAGCCGAAATACTTTTGCAGGGTCTCCAGGTCGCCCCGGTCCCAGGCCACCTCGATGGCGTGGCGGATGGCCCGCTCCACCCGGCTGGCGGTGGTGTTGAACTTCTTGGCCACGGCGGGGTAGAGGACCTTGGTCACCGCGTTGATGACCTCCATGTCCGCCACGGTGAGGCTGATGGCCTCCCGCAGGTACTGGTAGCCCTTGATATGGGCTGGCACACCGATCTCGTGGATGATGGCGGTGATCCGCCGCTCCAGGGCGATGGCGGGGTCCTCCTCGGCGCCGGACAGGGTGTTGGAGGCCAGCTTGAGCGCCCGGTCGGCCACCTTCTGGGGCTTGCAGGGCTTCAGCATACAGTAGTCCGCCCCCAGGGCGGCCAGCTCCCCGGCCAGCCGGGAGTCGGCAAAGGCGGAGGTGATCAGCACCTGGGGCCGGTCGTCCCCCAGCTGTTCCAGCACCTCGATCCCGTCTGAGCCGGACAGCAGCGTGTCCATTACCACCACGTCGGGCCGGTGGGTGTGGATCAGCTCCAGCAGCTCGTCTCCGCTGCCGGTCTGGCCCACAACGGTCAGCTCTCCGGTCTGCTCCATCACCTCGGCGTACATCCGGCGCAGCTCCTCCGCGGCGTCGGCCACGATCACGGTTTTCTTCTCACTCATATCAGCATGGTCCTTTCCGGCCTTTGGCCCGTGTTTGCGTTGGTATTTTTTACCTGCCATTAAAATAACACAGAAAAAACCAAATGGCAAGAAAGTTTTGCTAAATTTCTGATTTTTTGTTCGACACCCTCTGTCGAAGAGAAGTGCCGGAGGTCAGTTCATGCCGCACCGCTCCAGCATCCGGCCCACATAGACGCCGTAGCCGTGGGTGGGGTCGTCGATCATCACATGGGTCACGGCCCCCACCAGTCTGCCGTTCTGCAGGATGGGGCTGCCGCTCATCCCCTGGACGATGCCGCCGGTGGCGTTCAGCAGCTCCTCGTCGGTGACCTCGATGAGGAAGTCCCGGCAGTCGCCGCTTTCCGGGTACACCCGGTCGATGCGGATGGCGTACTCCTTCACCTCATCGCCGTTGATGTTGGCCAGGATGGAGGCCCTGCCCGCCCTGACCTGATTGCGTTCCGCCGTCTCTATGGCCCTGCCCGGCGCCCAGGACGGGTCGGACAGGGTGCCGAACACGCCGCCGTCGGTGTTGGAGTCCAAAAGCCCCAGGGTGACGGAGGTGTCAAAGACGCCCCGCAGCTGCCCCGGCGTGCCCGCCTCTCCCCGCTGCACCGCCGCCACCGTGGCGGGCAGGATGGAGCCGCTCTCCAGCGGCATGAGCAGGGCGGTGTCGGTGTCGTTGATGCCGTGCCCCAGGGCGCCGAAGACGCCGGTCTCCGGGCAGTAGAAGGTCACCGTGCCGATGCCCGCCATGGAGTCCCGGACCCAGGCCCCCAGCTTATAGGAGCCGTCGGCGGAGCAAAGGACCGCCCGGCCGCTGAGCTGGATCTGTTTGTCGTCCCGGATGGCCCGGATGCTCATCACCTCGCCCCGCGCCTCCTGGAGGACAGCCTCCACCTCCTCGATGGAGTCCACCTCGGTGGCGTTGATGTGGGTGATGATGTCCCCCTCTTTCAAACCGCAGGCCCTGGCGGGATTGACCTCGCCCCTGTCGGTGGTCACTTCGGAGGTGCCCACCACCACCACGCCGTCGGAGAACAGCTTGATGCCCACCGCCCGGCCCACTGGCACTACCGTGGTCCCGCCGCTCCGGGCGAAGGCGGGGAACGCCGTCAGCGCCATGGCCGCCATGAGCAGGAGCGCCCCCAGGGCGAGGCGCCAAAACGGTCTCGTTTCCTCATTCAAATTTATCGCCCCTCTCTCGCTTCCTCGCCGGGAGAGACGGACGCTTTCGCCCTTCCCGGTCCCGGCGCGCGGGCGAAAAGCGCCCGCCCTTTTAATATGGCGGCGGGAGCGGATTTTCACCGTGGCAATGACAGGCGGCGCTGGCAGGGGAGAAGCGGCGGGGGCCGGAACGGACGGCCTTCCGGTTTTATGCGGGGAAACTGTTTCCCGGATTGCATTGATTTGCCGTTTTCGCGGCCAAAACGCCTTCCCAGGAATAGCTTGCCCAGCACCCCGCATAAGCTGTACCGCGGCGGGCAAACTGGAGCGGGCCGGCCCCCTCCAAATCCGGGTCCCGCCGGGAAATGCGGGGGATATCCATGAAAACGTCCACAAAAAACATGATCATCGCGTTTGTGATCGCGGCGATCGCCGGGGTGCTGATCCACAATCTGTACACATGGCTGCCCAATCCGCTGTTCGCGGTGTTCTCTCCGGTGGTGGAGAGCCTCTGGGAGCATATCAAGCTGCTGTTCTATCCGTTGCTGGCGGCGGCCCTCGTCTTCGGCGGGGACAGGGAGAGCCGCGCGGTGCGGCTGTGGTCAAATCTGATCGTGTGCGCCGCTCTGCTCATCGTCAGCTATGTGTATCATGTGCTGTTCCACGGCGAAAATTTCATCTTTGACATCATCCTCTATGTGGTGCTGATGGCGGTCGGCTTCCTGCTGCCCAGGCTGCTGTGGCCGCTGGGGGAGAAGGGGTGGTTCCAAAAGGCGTCCCTGCCCCTGACGGGGCTGGTGTGGGCGCTCATCTTCTGGTTCTCCTTCTTCCCGCCGGCGGGGCTGCTGTTCGCCGACATGGAGACGGTGCGGACGTTTTTCACCATCCCGGTATAAGCGGCAGGCGCGGGTCCAGGGACCCGCGCCTGCCGCCGCGGTCACGCGGACATGGCTTCGATCTCGGCCTCCGCCTCCGACCGGGTGTCGGCGGAAAAGCAGAATTCTCCGTCCAGATAGACCTCCACATGGCCCCTCACAAAAACCAGTTCGTACATTTGCCGGACACTTCCTTTCCTGTTTACTGAGGTCAGTATACAGAAAGGAGTGTCCCATAAACCGGTACTAATTAAGCCTTTTCAACGGGCGCCGCTCAGGCGATATCCGCCCGCTGGACGGCCTCGCACTTCCCGGTGGACGTGTCGATGTCGAACAGCACGCAATCCATGCGGCAGGGGCCGGGGGCGGCGGTGAACCGCTGGGGCAGCCCCCCCAGGAAGCGGTTGATCGCCTGCTCGGGCCGGATGCCGATGACCGAGTCCACCGGCCCGGTCATGCCCAGGTCGGTGACGAAGCCCAGCCCCCTGGGCAGCACCCGGCAGTCCGCCGTGGGCACATGGGTGTGGGTGCCCCAGAGGGCCTGGACCCTGCCGTCCAGATACCAGGCCATGGCGTTTTTCTCACTGGTGGCCTCGGCGTGGAGGTCCACCAGGGTCACGTCGGCCGCATCCTCCCGCAGGATGGCGTCCATTTTGGTGAAGGGGTTGTCGAAGTTGGCGTCCATCTCGCACCGGCCGATCAGGTCCACCACCCGGACCCGGAGGCCCCTGGGGCCGTCAAAGACGCCGCAGCCCCGGCCGGGGACCCGGTTGGTGTAGTTGGCGGGCCGGAGGAGCCAGGGGCAGCCCTCCATGTAGTCCACGATGGCCTGCTTGTCCCAGGTGTGGTTGCCCATGGTGATGACGTCGGCCCCGGCGGAAAAAACGGCCTCCGCCTGTTTGGGCAGCAGTCCGTTGCAGGCGGCGTTTTCCCCGTTGACCACGGTGAAGTGGACCCCGTGGAGCCTCCGCAGGGCGGGCAGATGCTTTGTCAGAAAGTCTACGCCGCAGTCCCCGACGACGTCGCCCACGGCCAGCACGCGAAAAATCATAAGCCGCCCTCCCTCCGGTCCTTTTTCTTGAAAGAAAAAGGACCAAAAAGAACTTTAAACCCGTTGGAACTCTCAGCGATTCCACCGTTTCCCTCGCGACGGAGCCGTGGCGTCAAGTCGATTGATTTTGTTCGACTAAAGTCAGGACCCCGTCCTGGTCGTACTTCAAAAGCTGGATATCCGTCCGGGTGTTCCGGGCGATCTCCCGCATCTTCACATACTCGCCGGGGGTGGCCATCAGGGTGTAGGCCACCCCGTGTTTTTTGGCCCGCCCGGTCCGCCCGATCCGGTGGATGTAGTATTCCTGCTCGTCGGGCACGTCGTAGTTGAATACCGCGTCCACGTCGTCGATATCCAGCCCCCGGGCGGCCACATCGGTGGCCACCAGCACCCGGAGCTTCCCCGCCTTGAACTTCTCCAGTGTGCGCTCCCGCACCCGCTGCTGGATATCCCCGTGGATGGCCTCGCAGGAGACGCCCCGCATCTTCAACAGACCGGCCAGCCGGTCGGTCATGTTTTTCGTGTTGCAGAAGGCGATGGCCCGTTCGTACTGGCCGCCCTCCAGAAGGGCCACCATGGTGTCCAGCTTCTGCTCCCGGCCCAGCAGCTCGATCTGGTACTGCTGGATATCGGGGCGGTTCTCCTCCACGGGCCGGACGGTGATCTCCGCCGGGTCCCGCTGGTACACCCAGGAGATGTCCATCACCTCCCGGCTGATGGTAGCGGAGAACAGGCCCAGATTGCGGCGGTTGGGCATCCTGTCCAGGATGCGGGTCACGTCCTGGATGAAGCCCATGTCCAGCATCCGGTCGGCCTCGTCCAGCACCACGGTCTGCACCCTGTCGACGCGCACGGTGCGGCGCTTCATGTGGTCCATGAGCCGCCCCGGCGTGGCCACCACCAGCTGGGGTTTGGCCTTGAGCTGGGCGAACTGCTTTTCGATGGGCTGGCCGCCGTAGAGACAGGCGGTGCGGACCCCCTCCCGGAAGGCGCACAGCTCTGTCAGATCGTCCCGGATCTGGATGGCAAGCTCCCGGGTGGGTGCCAGGATCAGCCCCTGGACCTCCTCGCTGGCCGGGTCAACGTGTTCCACCATGGGGATGCCGAAGGCAAAGGTCTTGCCGGTGCCGGTGGGCGCCTTGGCCACCACGTCCTTCCAGTCCATAAAGAAGGGGATGGCGCCCCCCTGGATGGGGGTGGCCTGGACAAAGCCCTTTTTGTCCAGGGCCTTCATGGTGGCCTCGGACAGGCCCATGTCCCGGTAGTAGTATGTCTCCTGAACTTGTTCGCCGTTGATCTCCATATCTATGGTTCCTCTCTTGCCGCAAATCGATTCATGACAGTATACCATAGATGGCGGCGGAACGCAAATGATATTTTCCGCTTGAAATCATAGCGGTTTTGTGGTATTTTATTGTCAGCACGCGAGAGGAGGGGCTGTCATGAAGATATCCACAAAGGGGCGCTACGCCCTCCAGCTCATGGTGGACCTGGCCATGCACCAGCAGGACGGCCCCGTGTCCCTGAAGGACGCCGCCGGGCGGCAGGGCCTCAGTGACAAATACCTGGAGCAGATCGTCACCCCCCTGTCCCGGAGCGGGCTGGTGCGGTCCGTCCGGGGGGCCGGTGGAGGCTATCTGCTGACCCGCAGGCCGGAGGAGTACACCGTGGGGGACATCCTGCGCCCTCTGGAGGGCGACCTTGCCCCGGTGGAGTGCGCCACCAACTCGGAGTGCTGCTCCCACAGCGATCAGTGCTTCACCCTGGAGCTGTGGCAGGATATCCACAAGGCGGTGTCCTCGGTGGTGGACCACACCACCCTGGCCGATCTGGTGGAGCGGTGCCAGGCCAAGCGGCCCGCCGAATAAGACGCGAACTCCCTCCGGCGGCGCCGGAGGGAGTTTTCAACTGATGCGGAAGTGGGCCACGATATCGTCCCGGCTTTCCAGGATATCCTGCTCGTAGCCCCTCTGGTTGGGGCTGCCGTGGTGGAGGACAAAGGGCACGCCATGGGAATTTCTCCTATCGGACACCACGCCGATGTGCTTCTCGAACACCACGATATCCCCGCCCTGCCACTGGTCGATCTGGGACAGGTCGGTGGTGAGGGGGATGGCGGTGTGCTCAAAATAGACGCGGAGGTTGTTCACCCGGCGAAAGTCGATGTTCTTGTCGATGGCCTCGATGGCATAGTCCTCCCGGCGGGCCAGGATGTCCTGTGTCACCAGCTCCCGCAGGTCGTACCCCGCCCCCAGCAGGCCGAAGGCCACCACGTCGGTGCAGACGCCGTATCCGTCGTCGGGGTAGCCGGTACCGTAGTAGGCGCTC
>CANQKJ010000077.1 GCA_947624465.1 uncultured Oscillospiraceae bacterium | reverse complement strand
TCCTGTCCGCCGCCATGATGTTCCGCTACTCCTTCCACCTGGCCGCCGAGGCCGACGCCATCGAGGCGGCGGTGGATAAGGCCCTGGCCGACGGCTGGCGCACCGCCGACATCGCCAAGCCAGGGGAGGCCGTCATCGGCACGAAGCAGATGGGACAGGTCATCCGGGACAACATTTGAATCCGACTATATTTACAGCCCTCCGCCAGTTTCCCGGCGGAGGGCTGATTTTTTTTGCGTGACATACAGGGGAGTTTATTGTATAATATCGGCAGATGCTTCCAGGAGGGTCAGTCCATGAAAAAGAGACTCCCAATCATTTTAGCGATCATTTTTGCGGTTATAGCTGTGGTGTTCCTCTGGTTATGGCAGGCGGAGCGGCAAAACGCGTTTGAGGAGTCTCTGCGCTTTGCCCAGAACGAGGCCGCGGCTGCCCAGACCTGCTTTGAGGAGTACCGAAATCAGGGCGCTGAGCGCGATTACTGGTTCGGCGTGACGGAGTTCCGGGCGTTCCAGCAGGCGTTCCTGGCGGCCGCGCCGAAGCCGGGGGAGCGGGCCTCCTCCTGGCCCTACAGCCATGACGCCTGGAGCACGGCATATATTACCCTCAGCGCAGTGCACGCCGATCTGACCATCCACCCGGAGCGGGGACAGGAACATCTGGACAAGATCATCGAGGCGCTGGGTACCGCCGCCGCGGACATCACTGACCGGAACTGGGAGCTGCGGATGATGGAGCTTCGCAACGAATTGGAGTATGATTGATATGATCTGTTTTCTGACCAGCAAACACAATATCCCCGACTCGCCGAAGCTGAACCCCGCCAACGGCTTTGCCGCCGCCCTGCGGGACGCGGTGCCGCAAAACTGCCGGACGCTGATCGTCTGTTCCGCGCCGGATGACTACGACAAGACCGACCTGTACTCCGGCAGTATGCTGGACAGCTTCAGGCTGGAGGGCTATCGCTTCTCCCAGGTGGATGTACTGGACCGGCGCAACCAGGACAAGGCGGAGGAGCTGGTGAAAAACGCGGATTTCATCGTCCTCATGGGCGGCCACGTGCCCACCCAAAACACTTTTTTCCAGGAGATCCGTCTGCGGGAACTGATGAAAGAGTTTGACGGTGTGGTACTGGGCGTCAGCGCCGGGTCCATGAACAGCGCCGAGGTGGTCTACGCCCAGCCGGAACTGCCGGGGGAGGCCGTCGACCCGGCCTATCAGCGGTTCCTGCCGGGGCTGGGGCTGACGAAGGCTATGATCCTGCCCCACTACCAAGAGATCAAGGATGATCTGCTGGACGGGATGCGGGTGTTTGAGGAGATCGCCTTTCCGGACAGCTTCGGCCGGCGGTTCTATGTGTTTCCCGACGGAACGTATCTCTATCTCCATGACGGCGTGGAGGAGATCCGGGGCGAGGCGTGGGTCATCGAGGACGGGGCCATGAGGAAGATCGGCGAAGACGGGGACGTGACCGTCCTCTGAGCGACAGGAAAGGGGAGAGGCCGTATGATCCTGGCCATCGATATCGGCAACATCAGCACCACTATCGCGCTGTTCTCCGAAAAGGGGGAGCTGTCCTTCCAGTCCCGGCTGGACACCGAAACTAAGATGACTGACGACCGGTGCGCCATGGATCTGTCCGGTGTGTTCCGGCTCTACGGGGCGGAGCTGTCCGCGGTGAAGGGCTCCATCCTGTCCAGCGTGGTGCCCCCCATCACCCAGACTTACGTCCGCACCCTGGTCCGGCTGACGGGCAAGCCGCCCCTGGTGGTAGGGGCCGGTCTCAAAACCGGCCTCAACATCAAGGCGGAGGTCCACAACCAGCTGGGCAGCGACATTGTGGCGTCGGCGGTGGCGGCCTCCAGCTTGTATCCCACACCGGCCATCGTCATCAATTCCCGCACCGCGGTGACCTTCTCCTATCTGAGTGAGACAGCCTTTGAGGGCTGCTCCATCATGCCGGGGCCGGAGATCGCCCTGGAGGCCCTGTCCCGCAACGGGGCGCAGCTGCCCCAGATCTCCATGGACAGGGTCACCACTCCGCTGGGGCGGAATACGGTGGACTCAATGCGGGCGGGGGTGCTGTACGGGTACAGCGGCGCATTTGACCGGATCATCGGGGAGCTGGAACGTGCCGCCGGCGCCCCCGCCGCCACCGTGGTGGCCACCGGCACCGCCATGCCCGAGCTGTACCGCCTCTGCCGCAGGGAGGTCAAATTCGACCACGATCTGCTGGTCAAGGGGCTGTATCTCCTCTATCAAAAGAACACCGAGCGATCCCGAAAAGGGTAGGGAAGCGGCCGAAACGCCCCGCCTGCTGTGCAGGCGGGGCAAAAAACTGTCGATTTTGCAAGGCGTTTTATTCAAAACTGCAAATCTTTTGATTTCCAGGAAAAAGTCCTTGCCTTTCTGCAAGACAAATCATATAATGTGCAAGAACGGTTTTACTGCTTTATTGCTTTTGGAGGGATCACTGTGAAACAACTGGCAAACATCGCCGCCCATGTACAGGCGTCCAGCACCATGGCCATCGACGCTCTGGCCAAGCAGATGAAGGCGGACGGCATCGACGTGGTGGGCTTTGGAGCCGGCGAGCCTGACTTCAATACCCCGGACAACATCAAGGAGGCCGGTCAAAAGGCCATTGAGGACAATATCACCCGGTACACCCCCGCCTCTGGCACCGTGGCCCTGAAACAGGCCATCTGCGACCGGATGCGGCTGGACTGCGATCTGGACTACGTTCCCGGCCAGGTGGTGGTGTCCAGCGGCGCCAAGCACTGCGTGTACATCGCCCTGCGGGCGCTCGTCGACCCCGGCGACGAGGTCATCCTGCCCGCGCCCTTCTGGGTCAGCTACCTGGAACTCATCAAGATGGTGGGCGGCGTGCCCGTCATCGTCACCGCGGAGGAGTCCGCCGGCTTCAAGATGACCGCGGAGCAGCTCGCCGCCGCCATTACGCCAAAGACCAAGGCGCTGATCCTCAACAACCCCTCCAACCCCACCGGCATGGTGTACAGCAGGGAGGAGCTGGAGGCCATCGCCCGGGTGTGCGTGGAGAAGGACATCTACATCATCTCCGACGAGATCTACTACGGCCTGCTGTACGACGGCACCGCTTTCACCTCCTTCGCCGCTCTGGGGGACGACGTGAAGGAGCGCACCATCCTCATCAACGGCGTGTCCAAGTCCTACGCCATGACCGGCTGGCGCATCGGCTACGCCATGGCCGACCTGAAGGTCGCCAAGGTCATGTCCAACTTCCTGAGCCATTCCACCGGCTCCCCCTGCGCCATCTCCCAGGCGGCCTCCGTGGCCGCCCTCACCGGGCCCCAGGACACCGTGGAGGCCATGCGTCAGGCCTTTGAGGCGCGCCGGAACTACATCGTAGAGCGGATGAACAGCATCGGCGGCGTCAGCTGCATCAAGCCCGAGGGCGCCTTCTATGTGATGATGAACATCGAACGGCTGCTGGGCAGGACCATTCACGGGGAGAAGATCAGCTCCTCCGACGACTTCTGCACCGCCTTTTTGAAGCACGCCCTGGTGGCCACCGTGCCCTGTAGCGGCTTCGGCGCCCCCAACTTCGTCCGCTGGTCCTATGCCACTTCCATGGAGAACATCGAGAAGGGGATGGACCGGCTGGAGGCTTTTTTGCAGGGTTAAGGCGAAAAAGCGGGAAAACCCCTTGCAAAATGGCGGACACTTGGGTATACTAATGGATGTCCCAAAAATGTAAGGAGGTCTACCCAAATGGCTCAAATCACGAAAGATACTGTGATCGGTGATATTTTGGACATCGCCCCGCAGACCGCTCCCATCTTCCTGTCCATCGGTATGCACTGCCTGGGCTGTCCCGCCTCCCGCGGCGAGACGGTGGAGGAGGCCTGCCAGGTCCACGGCGTGGATGTAGACGCCCTGCTGGCCAAGCTGAACGCTGATATCGCCTGAATCGCCATCCTTGAAAAGAGCGGAACTTCCTCCGCTCTTTTCCTTTATCCTCTGGAGGGGATCCCATGGAACTGACCCCAAGACTGAAAGCGGTGGCCGACCGGGTGCCCGATGGCGCGCGGCTGGTCGACGTGGGCGCCGACCACGGCTATCTGCCGGTCTGGCTGCTGCTGAACTGGCGCGTCCGGCGGGCCATCGCCTCCGACCTGCGGCAGGGGCCCCTGGACAGCGCCAGGGAGAACGCCCGGTTCTACGGCGTGTCCGAGCGGATGGATTTCCGCCTGTGCGACGGGCTTGCCGCCGTCCGGCCTGAGGAGGTGGACACGGTGTCCATCGCCGGGATGGGAGGGGAGACCATCGCCGCCATCCTGGCCGCCGCGCCCTGGACAAAGGAGGGCAAGACCCTGGTTCTCCAGCCCATGACCTCTCTCCCGGAGCTGCGGCTGTGGCTCCAACAGCACGGCTACGTCATCGAGGGCGAGTCCATCGCCCGTGAAGGGGACAGGCTTTACAGTATTTGGACTGTACGGGGAGGGGAGATGCCCCCTCTCACCACGGCAGAGCTGTGGGGGGGAAGACAGAGCGGCGATCCCCTGCGCGGGGAGTACCTGGAGCATATCCTGACAAAGGTCGGCCGGGCCTTGGAGGGCCACCGGGCGGCCCAGCGGCCCGACGAGGCGGCCATCGCCCGGTTGGAGGAAGCGGCCGCCGGACTCAAAGCCATGAGGGAGGAATTGCCATGACCACCGTGGGCGAGGTATACTCGTATTTGCAGAAAAAGGCCCCTTTTGAGCTTCAGGAGGACTTTGACAACGCCGGTTTCCTGGTGGGCCGGGCGGACGCCGGGGTCTCCAAGATCCTGGTGGCCTTGGACATTACCGACGGAGTGGTCCGGGAGGCGGTCATGCAGGGGGCGCAGCTCATCGTGGCCCACCACCCGGTGATCTTCGGGGGCGTCAAATCGGTCACAGACCAGACCGTCACCGGGCGGACCGTGCTGGCCCTGGCGGAGAACCGCGTCGCCGCCATCTGCGCCCACACCAACCTGGACGCGGTGGAGGACGGCGTCAACGACGCGCTGGCCCTCCGGCTGGGCCTGTCCGATGTCGGTCAGCTGAAGCAGACCGGCGTGGACGATCAGGGGAGGCCCTGCGGCATCGGCCGCATCGGCTTCGTGCCGGAACAGCCCCTGTACGACTTTGCTCTGGCGGTGAAGGAGCTGCTGGGAGCCAACGGTGTGCGGCTGGTGGACGGAGGAAAGCGCGTCCACCGGGTGGCCGTGGGCGGCGGCGCCTGCGCCGGGTTCATGGCGGACGCCATCGACCAGGGGTGCGACACATTTGTCACCTCCGACGTGAAATACCATGAGTTCCTGGAGGCCAAAGCCCTGGAACTGAACCTCATCGACGCGGGGCATTTCCCCACGGAGAACGTGGTATGCCCGGTGCTCCGGGACTGGCTGAGCAGACGGTTCCCCCAGGTGTCGGTGGTGATCTCACAGCGCCACCACGAGGTTTTCTCCTACCTGTGATGGCATGAAGGCCCCCCGCCCCTCATAGAGTGGAGGGGAGAGGGGGACTTGCCTTGAAACGTGATCTGCTGCTGCTGACGCTGTGCCTGTGTCTTGCCGGGTTGGGCGTCTGGACGTGGACGCTGAGCGGTTCCATCCCGGCCGCCGCGCCGGTATTTGATGACCCTGCCAGCCGCTGGACGCTGGTCCTGGACGCGGGACACGGCGGGGAGGACGGCGGGGCCAGCTCCGCTGGGGGACAGCTGGAGAGCGGGATCAATCTGGCCGTGGTGAAAAAGACGGAGGCGCTGGCCGCCTTCTTGGGCGTCCGCCCGGTCTTGACCCGCGAGGAGGATGTTTCCATCCACGACAGCACGGCGAATACCATCCATGAGAAGAAGGTCTCCGACCTGAAAAACCGCGTGGCGCTGATCAACAGCATCGACAACGCCCTGCTAATCAGCGTACACCAAAATTACTTTACAGACCCCAGATATTCCGGCGCTCAGGTATTCTACACTCCCGGGGATATCAGCCGCCAGTGGGGGGAGGAGACCCAGAAGCTCCTCCGCAAGGCGCTGGATCCCTCCAACGAACGGAAGGCAAAACCGGTGCCGGACAGCGTCTACCTGTTCAGCCATATCGACTGCCCGGCCATCCTGGTGGAGTGCGGCTTTCTGAGTAACGGGGAGGAGGCGTCCCTGCTGGCCGCCGATGTCTATCAGCGGAAGATCGCCGTGGCCCTGGCCGGGGCGTATTTTACCGAGTTACAGAGGATACCCGCTGTGTGGGAAGGAGAATGACGGCCCATGGCAAAGGCCAAAACCCTGTTTTACTGCACCGAGTGCGGCAATGAGACCCCTAAGTGGCAGGGGAAATGCTCCGCCTGCGGGGCGTGGAACACCATTGTGGAGCGGCCCGCCGCGGAGGTGAAAAAGAAGCCCTCGGCCGCCGCGGGCGCCGGAATGACCCTCCGCCGGCCCAGGCCCATCGCGGAGGTGGAGGCCGCAGGCGAGCTGCGGTTCGACACCGGCATGGCTGAACTGGACCGGGTGCTGGGCGGCGGCGCGGTGAAGGGCTCCCTGGTGCTGGTAGGCGGCGCCCCCGGCATCGGCAAATCTACGCTGATGTTGCAGATTTGCGACAATTTGTGCCGTTTTGCCGATGTTTTATATGTATCCGGTGAGGAGTCGGAGCGACAGATCAAGCTGCGGGCCCAGCGGCTGGGCATCCGGGACCAGGGCCTCTACCTGTACGCCGAGACCGAACTGGACGACATCGTGGCCGCCGTGGAGGAGCAGAAGCCGGACATCCTCATCGTGGACTCCATCCAGACCATCTACAACGGGGACTCCACGTCGTCTCCCGGCAGCGTGGCCCAGGTGAAGGAGTGTACCATGGCGCTGATGCACCTGGCCAAAGGCATGGGCGTGACGGTGTTCGTGGTGGGCCACATCAACAAAGAGGGGTCCCTGGCTGGGCCCAAGGTGCTGGAACACATGGTGGACTGTGTGCTGTTGTTCGAGGGGGAGGAGCACAACTCCTACCGCATTTTGCGGGCGGCCAAAAATCGCTTTGGCGCCACCAATGAGATCGGCGTGTTCGAGATGGGGGACAAGGGGCTCGTGGAGGTGCCTAACCCCTCGGAGGCGCTGCTGTCCGGCCGGCCGGAGAATATGCCCGGCTCCTGCGTCACCTGCGTGATGGAGGGGGCGCGGCCGGTGCTGGCGGAGGTCCAGGCGCTGCTGTCGCCGTCGGCCTATGGCAATTCACGGCGCTCCACCAACGGATTTGACTACAATCGGGCCATGATGATGCTGGCGGTGCTGGAAAAGCGCGGCGGGCTGAACGTCTCGAATTGTGATTTTTATGTCAATGTCATCGGCGGACTGACGCTGGACGAGCCCGCCGCCGATCTGGCCCTCATCGTGGCGCTGGCCTCCAGCTTCAGGGACAAGCCCGTGCCCTTCGACCTTGCGGCCATCGGGGAGGTGGGGCTCACCGGGGAGCTGCGGGCGGTCCACGCCATCAATCAGCGGCTCAGCGAGGTGCGCCGGCTGGGCTTCACCAAATGCCTGGTGCCCGCCCGGGGCAGCGGCAGACTGGCCCCGCCGGACGGCTTACAGCTCATTCAGGTGCGCAATATCCGGGAGGCCATGGCCGCGCTGCTGGTTTAGGTCCAAAAGTTCCTGGGGCGACAGCCGGGGCGTGTAGTTGAGACACGCGTCGTTGGGTACGGTCTGGCTCACCGGCGCGGCGGCCTGGTCAAGGGTACACAGGCCGTCCCGCTGATAGCGGCAGCTCTGGGTGCATGGAATGAGGCTCATAGGATATCACTCCGATTCAGTAGATTTCGAAAAGGCCGCAAAAGGAAGGAGGTGAGGGCGGAGACACATCGAACTCAACAAAATAAAAATTTTGTTGAGTTGAGAGGAGGGGGAAACGCCTATATATGGCGCTCTGGCCGTTTTTAAGGATTTCCCACAGTCCGGGCTTCATCTGGGCCTCTCCGGCGGCTCTGTTCCTTTTTATCATCTGTGCCGCCACATAGTCTGTCCAACTTCCTCTTAACTATGTTCTCCGTTTGACATGAGCGATTACCGCACCGACGCGTCGCCCATCCTTCGTGACTTTCTCGCTTACCATGAGACCATTCAGGGCCACTCCCGCAAGACGGTCGACGAATACTATTTGGACCTGCGCAATTTCTTCCGCTACATCAAGATCGAAAAAGGCCGTGTGCCGCGCTCCACGCCGCTGGACGAGGTCTCCATCGACGACCTCGATATCGATCTGGTCAAATCGGTCACCCTGGCCGATATTTACGCCTACCTCAGCTTTTTGAGCCGCGACCGGCAGAAAAACGCCAAGGCCCCGGACAAGGGCTATGGGCTGATGGCGTCCTCCAGGGCCCGAAAAGTGGCCACGATCCGGTCATTTTACAAATATTTGGTAACAAAAGCCAAGCTTTTAGAGGAAAATCCCATCCAAGAACTGGATTCTCCCAAACAGAGGCAGACGCTGCCGCGGTATCTGACTCTGGACGAGTCCGTCCAACTGCTGGAGTCCATCGACGGGGACAACGCGGAGCGGGATTTCTGCATCATCACCCTGTTCCTGAACTGCGGCATCCGTATTTCCGAGCTGGTCGGGCTGAACCTCACCGACATTCGGGGCGACCGGCTGCGGGTGCTGGGCAAGGGCAACAAGGAGCGCGTCATCTTCCTGAACGTGGCCTGTCAGGCCGCCATTGAGGACTGGCTGGCGGTGCGGGACAAGTCGGGCGCGGCGGACAAATACGCCCTGTTCATCACCCGCAAACACACCCGTGTCACCAAGGCCGGCGTCCACTATATGCTCAAGCAGCGCTTCACCGCCGCCGGACTGGACAGCTCCAAATACTCCGCCCACAAGCTGCGGCACACGGCGGCCACTCTGATGCTCCAAAACGGCGTGGACGTCCGCACCCTCCAGGAGGTGCTGGGCCACGAGCATCTGAACACCACCCAGATCTACACCCATGTGGACAGCGACTCCCTGCGGGACGCGG
>CANQKJ010000076.1 GCA_947624465.1 uncultured Oscillospiraceae bacterium | reverse complement strand
CAGGCCGGTGATCACGTCGGCGGAGGGCCGCTGGGTGGCGATGACCAGGTGCATCCCGCTGGCGCGGCCCATCTGGGCCACCCGGCAGATGGACTCCTCCACCTCTTTGGCGGCCACCACCATCAGGTCGGCCAGCTCGTCGATGACCACCACGATCTGGGGCAGGGGCTCCCTGCCGTCCTTCCGGGCGTGGTTGTTGTAGGAGACCAGGTCCTTGGCCCCCGCCTCGGAGAACATACGGTAGCGCTTCATCATCTCGTTCACCGCCCACTGGAGGGCGCCGGCGGCCTTTTTCGGGTCGGTGACCACCGGGATCAGCAGATGGGGGATGCCGTTATAGGGAGCCAGCTCCACCATCTTGGGGTCCACCATGATGAGGCGGACCTCTTCGGGGGTGGCCTTGTACAGCAGGGAGACGATGAGGGAGTTGGTGCAGACGGACTTGCCCGAGCCGGTGGTGCCGGCGATGAGCATATGGGGCATTTTCGCGATGTCCCCCACGATGCAGTTTCCGGCGATATCCTTGCCCACGGCGAAGGACACCTTGGACTTGCTGGCGGTGAACGCGGCGGAGGACAGCACCTCCCGGATGGCCACCGGGCTCACGGAGCGGTTGGGGACCTCGATGCCCACGGTGGAGATCTTGCCGGGGATGGGGGCCACCCGCACCGACTTGGCCCCCAGGGCCAGGGCGATGTCGTCGGACAGGTTGGTGATCTTGTTCAGCTTGACCCCCTGCTCCAGCTCCAGCTCGTACCGGGTGATGGCGGGGCCGCGGGTCACGTTGACGATGTGGGCGTCCACTCCGAAGGAGCGCAGCGCGTCCTCCAGCCGCTGCTGGTTGGCCTGGAGCTCTCCCGACGCGGCGGCGGAGGGCCCCCTGCCCTCGTTCAGCAGGGAGATGGGCGGATAGCGGTAGGGGACGTCCTGTTCCAGGCCCTCCTCGATCTCCTTTGCCACCTGCTCCTGGGCCGCTTTGGCCTCGTCTTTGGTGACCTGGGGAGGCTCCTGCTCCCTGACCACGGCGGGCTCCCGGATCACCGGGGGCGGCACCGGGTCGGGCTCCGGCGCGGGCGCAGGTCTGGCGGCCTGCCGGGCGGGCCGGACGGCCTCCGCGGCGGGGGCCAGGTCGGGCACATCCTCGTACTCCGGCGGCTCCTCCGCCGGCCTTTGGGCCTTCTGGCCGGTGAGGAGCTGGTCGGGAGGCTCCACCCCCGGCACCTTGTCGAACAGGTTTTTCCGCCGGACGGTGGTCACGGGGGTGGTGGGCTGCTTGGCCAGCACGGGGGCGTCGTCCACCGGGATGTCGATGACCGGCTTCCGCTCCTGGCGGGCGGGCCGCCCGGGCTTGGCCTGGCGGACGGGCTCCGGATAGTCGTCGGGGTCGTACTCGGGGCGGCTGTCCCGCTGCTCCTTGATGTAATTGACGATGTCCATGGGGGTGAGGCGCAGGGCGCACAGCGCCGCCGCGATGATGAGCAAAATCACCACCAGCATGGCCCCCACCCCGCCGAAGGCGAACCGGAAGGCCAGGGCCGCGACCCCGCCCAGCGCTCCGCCGGAGGCCATGGCCAGACCATCCTTCCACAGAAGGTTGAACATTGGCCAGCCCCACTCATAGGCGGTCTCGCACAGGATCAGGTGGAGCAGACTCCCCAGCAGCAGGGGCAGCAGGAGCGACCCGGCGAGCCGCAGCCGCACGGGCCGTCCCCGGTGGAACAGCAGGATCAGGGCGCAGGCCAGCAGCATGGGGGGCGCGATGTAGAAGCCGTACCCGCAAAGGCCCTTCAGCAGATTGCAGAACAGGGCGATAAAGGCCCCGTCATCCGTCTTGAAGTAGCCGATGGCGGCGAACAGGGCCAGCAGCAGGAACACCACCGCCCCGATCTCCCGGCGGAGGGGCTTTTTGGGGGGCGGGGCGCTCCTGCGTTTGGATGTGGAGCGGCCTTGGGCGGACTGCTTCGGCCGGGAGGAGGACGAAGCGGTCCGTTTGCCGCTGTTGGATGCGGTCTTTTTCTGCGTCGAGGCCATGAAGGCGCCTCCTTATGTTCTCGCTTGTAAAGGAAGTTATTTGACGATAAAACTGGCAATCAGGGCGATGAGCGCCACCGCCCAGCAGTAGTACGCGAAGCCGCCGAACCTGCCCTTGTCGGCCAGCAGCTTCACAAGCTGGATGGAGAAGTACCCCACCACGCCGGCCACCACCATCCCGGCGATGTACGCGGGGATGACGGACAGGTCCAGCGCCTGGGCGTCCCGGACGGTCTTGACCACCTCCAGCAGGGTGGCGCCCAACACCGCGGGCAGGGACAGCAGGAAGGAGTACCGCACGGCGAACTTCCGGTCCAGCCCCACCGCCATGCCGGCGGAGATGGTGCAGCCGGACCGGGACAGGCCGGGGATGGTGGCCAGGCCCTGGGCCAGGCCGATGAGCAGCACGTCCCGCACGGTGGCGGAGCGGGCGGTCTTGGTCCCGCCCCCCCGCTTGTCGGCGGTATAGAGGATCAGGCCGGTGGCCATCAGGGCGAAGCAGATGAACACCGGGTTGGCCCCCAGGCCCTCCACAAAGTCCTGGAAGGGCAGCACCAAGAACAGGGGCAGGGTGCCCAGCACCAGCAGCAGCACCAGCCTCCGGGCCTCCGGGGGCTTATCCTCCCGGGAGCCGGAGCCCGAGACCAGCGCGCCGATGCCCCGGAAGAACTCCACGATCATGTCGGCGATGTCCTTCCGGTAAACCACGCACACGGCGATGAGGGTGGCGAAGTGCAGCAGGATGTTGAACAGATTGTCCGGCTCCTCCATCTGGAAGAAGTGCTCCAGCAGGGCCAGATGCCCCGAACTGGAGATGGGCAGAAACTCCGCGACCCCCTGCACCAGGCCCAATACCAGCGCCATCCACAGTTTCAACGCCATCACCTCAGTCTGATCCCGCGCCACGGGACCGAATACGCTAACTTAACTATATTAACACATCCGTTCCAAAAATACCAGAGGTTTTTTCATTCCGGCGCGGCGGAACGGCGGGGCCGGAAAAAATTTTGCAATTTCTTGCAGATAGGGGTTGACACGGTTGGTCTATCGTGATAGACTCAAGCCATGGACCGGTCTATTTGAATAAACCGCAAGGAGGAACCTCTCTATGGATACCCCGAGACTCGCCGAGGGCGAATACCGCTTTGCCTGCATCGTGTGGGAGAACGAACCCCTCCCCTCCGGGAAGCTGGTGGAGCTGTCCCAGAGAGAGCTGGGCTGGAAGAAGTCCACCACCTACACCGTGCTGAAAAAGCTCATCGACAAGGGCGTGCTCCAAAACGACGGTTCCGCCGTCACCTCCCGCATCCCCAGAGAGGCCATCCAGCGGGAGGAGAGCCAGGCCGTGGTGGACAGGACCTTCAACGGCTCCCTGCCCTCCTTCCTCACCGCCTTTTTCAGGGGCCGCTCCATCTCCGGCAGGGAGGCGGAGGAACTGAAGGCCCTCATCGACGCCCACCGAAAGGAGGATCGCCATGATTGACTTTCTGAACCGGCTGTACGCGCTGATGGCCCCGATGTGGACGGTCAGCCTGGCCGGGGCCTGGGCGGCGGCCATCGTGCTGCTGCTGCGGCTGGTACTGAAAAACCGCGTCCCCCGGCAGGTCCTCTGCCTGCTGTGGCTGGTGGTCTTTGCCCGGCTGGCCCTGCCCTTCTCCTTCCAAAGCCCCGTCTCCCTGGTGCCCTCCCCGGTGACGGAGGACATCCCCGCCCGGGTGGAGCAGTTCACCGGCCGGATCGACCCCCTGCCCCAGGGCGGCCAGACCGGCCTCACCCCCGATCAGCTGGTCCAGCCCGGACCCCAGACCCAGACAGGCCCCCAGACCCAGACAGGCCAGACCGGCCCTCAGGCCCAGACCGGCGTCGCCGCCCCCTCCGCCCCCGCGCCCCGGCAGTTCCCCCTGCGGGCGGTGATGGCCGGCGTGTGGCAGGCGGGGCTGGCCGCCATGCTGGGCTACGCCCTGTTCTCCTATCTCCGCCTGAAGCTGAAGCTGTTCGACGCCATCCGCACCAAATACGGGGCCTGGGAGCATCCCTATGTGGGTTCTCCCTTCATCCTGGGGATGCTGTGTCCCAGGATCTACCTCCCCGTGGGCGTCACCGGGGACACCCGCCGCTTCATTCTCTGCCACGAGCGGGCCCACCTGGACCGGGGCGACCACATCGTCAAGCCCCTGTGCTGGCTCATCCTGGCCGTCCACTGGTTCAATCCCGCCGCGTGGATCGCCTTCCTGCTGCTGAGCCGGGACATGGAGGCCGCCTGTGACGAGCGGGTTCTCCGGGTGCTGGGGGAGGACGTGAAGGCCGACTACTCCTCCGCCCTGCTCTCCCTGGCCACCGCCGGCCGCTTCCCCTCCCCCTCCCCCCTGGCCTTCGACGAGGGGGACGCGGGGTCCCGCATCAAGAACGTGCTGCGCTATCACCGCCCCGCCGTGGCCGCCATCATTTTGGGCGTCATCGCGGTGGTGATCGCGGCGGCCTGCCTGCTCACCAGCCCGGTGCGGGCCGACCAGCCCGAGGACGCCGCCCCCACCACCGACCTGTCCGACATCCTGGACGAGGACCAGCTGGCCGTCTACCAGCAGGCCGAGGAGCTGTACCTCCGCCTGTTCGGCGGGGAGAACTCTGAAATCAACACTGCCGCCGGCGACGACACTTCTTTTACCCAGGGCAACATCACCTATCTGGCCGCCGCCGGCGAATACGCCGACTGGAGCGTCTTCGACGCCGCCGTCCACGCCCGGTTCACCGACCGGTTCTGGACGGAGCGGAACAGCTTCGGCGACGCGAACTCCCCCATCTTTACCGAGCACAACGGCCGCACCTACTATCTTGACGCCTCCCTTGCCGATAGGCTGGCCTTCGACGATTCCCCCAGCATATATACCCTGGTGAACGAAACAGCGGACGCCGTAGAGTTCACCATCACCGACCGCTTCTATCCCGACGAAGGCGGTGCCCTCACTCTGGTCTTTTCCGTCCGTCTTGAGCGCACCGCCGATGGCTGGCGGGTGGACGAGATGCGCTCCCCCAAATCCGCCCTCGACAGGGAGCAGGCGCGGCGCACCCAAGTGACCGCCCTGGACTCCGGCGAGGACGGCCTCTACCATCAGTTTCGCCTGACCCACAGCGGCCGGAGCGTGACCTTCTCCGGCAGCGCGGAGAGCGGCTGGGGGGCTGACAACGTGGCCGAGACCGCCTCCGCCGTCCTGAGCGACGGCGCGTCCGGCGGGCAGAAGCAGGCCCTGGCGGTCGTCTTTCGCACCGCCCACGGCACCGGCGTCCTCAAAGAGGAACTCCACCTGTTCGACCCCGACACCCTGGAGGAATACGACTGCTCCGGCGTGGTGGACGAGGCTCTGGGGCGGCTCGGCTCCTACTCGGACGATGAAAACGATTACATCACCGTCTCCGGGGAACCCCTGGCCGCCGTCCCCCGGACCCAGGCGGCCTCCCTTTTCTTTGGCGACTACTTCCGCTTTGAGGCGCGGGACGGCCAGCTGTACCTGGTGATCGCCGCCGGATATGTGGGCGAACCTGAATACTGCGGGGATGTGCGGGTGCGCCTGGGCCTGGACGGCCTCCGGGCGGTCTGCCTGGACTACGCCTATACCCCGTATGACGCTCCCGACCCCGAGACCCAGCCCAAGGAGTATCTGCTGGACCTGCTGGACAGGGGCTTTGCCAACGGCGGCTGGCAGGGCTGGTACTTCATCCTCCCCGGCACCGGGCCGATGATCGACACCGCCCTGGAGGCCGAACCCCTGAAAGCGCTGTTCTCCTCGTTGGAGTGGACGTACCAGGGCATGGAGGACGACATCGGCACACTGTCCAACTACTCTCTGAGGTGGGATGGCGGTGACCATCCTGTCCGCGTGGATTTCTCTGAAGGGGACGCTCTGCTGAGCGTGACCGTCCACGAAGGCCCCACCCCCGTCCAGCTCCTGTTCCGGGCGGAGGGCATAGACGACCTCTCCGCGTCCTTCCTCGCCCTGTGCCAGGACCCGTGGCTCGATTTCGGCAGAGTCACGGTCCCCTTTGGGGAGGACGCCGAGGCCACCGCCCGCCGGTTCCTGTGGGAGGCGCTGGCCCTGTACCGGCAGGAAGGCAACGCCACGGAGTTTGAGGCGGCGGCCGACAACGTTCAGGAGCAGGAAGACGGCGATATCCTCTATGAAGCCTCCATCGCCCTGAAGCCCGCCGACCCGGGCCGGGCGTTCTGGCGCGGCAAGCTGGACGGCGACGGCTGGTACCGCCAGACCTTCACGGTCTGTCTCACCTCCGACCCCTACGGCGGCGACTTCTACGTCATTGGCTGGTTTCAATGACCGCCCGCAGCGCATAAAACCGCCCCGCCGGTTTCCCGGCGGGGCGGCGTTTTACGTTCACAAAAACTCAGGTCTCGTCCTCGATGAGGCCGTACCCTCCGGCGGCCCGCTTGTAGACCACGGCGAAGGCGCCGCTGGTCTCGTCCTTGAAGGCGTAAAAGCTGTGGCCCACCAGCTCCATCTCCAGCACGGCCTCCTCCGCCGTCATGGGCTTGATGGGGAACTTCTTGGTGCGGACGATGCGGAACTCCTCCTCTTCCTCCTCGGGCACGAAGGAGGTGGTCTCCTCCGCCGGCTCGAAGGCGGCGGTGCGCAGGCGCTTCTCCAGGCGGGTCTTGTGCTTGCGGAGCTGCCGCTCCATGGAGGTCACCGCCGCGTCCACCGAGGCGAACATATCGGAGGTGCTCTCGGCCACCCGAAGGACGGTGCTGCCGGAGCGGATGGTCAGCTCCACCTTGTTGCGGTCCTTCTCCACGCTGAACACCAGGTTGGCCTCCGCGTCCTGCTTGAAGTAGCGGTCCAGCTTGCCCACCTTTTTCTCCGCGTAGTCGTGGAGCTTCTTGGGGAGATCGACCTTCTTTTCGGTATACGTGAATTTCATATGTCCAACTCCTTCCGGTTTGGGGTCATGCTCATTGTACCATAGTTTTTCCCATAATGCCACTGTTTTTTGTAATTTTTCACAAATTCTTTTCCATCCCCCTCCGGGGCGCAAACCCGCCATCCCCTCTTGCGGACCGGCCCCAAAAGGGGTACAATGGCAAAAAGCGCCTTTCAAGGAGGGATGATCCGTGAAGCTCGTCCATCTGTCCGACCTGCACCTGGGCAAGCGGGTCAACGAGGTCTCCATGCTGGACGACCAGAGGCATATCCTGGGGGAGATCCGGCGGGTCATCGACGCGGAGCGGCCCGACGCGGTCCTGATCGCCGGGGACGTGTACGACCGGCCCGTCCCCCCCGCCGAGGCGGTGGAGCTGTTCGACGACTTCCTGTACAGCCTGGTGAAGCGGGACCTGCCGGTATTTGTCATCAGCGGCAACCACGACTCCCCGGAGCGACTGTCCTTCTGCGCCCGGATGATCGACGCCAGCGGCATCCATTTCGCCCGCGCCTTTAGCGGCAAGGTGGAACCCTTTACCCTGACCGACGCATACGGCCCGGTGGATATCTTCCTGCTGCCCTTTTTGAAGCCGGCAGCCGTCCGCCGCTTCTATCCTGATCAGCAGATCGACACCTACACCGACGCCCTCCGGGCGGCCGTCGGCTCCATGGACATCGACCCCGCCCGCCGGAGCGTGCTGGTGGCCCACCAGTTCGTCACCGGGGCGGAGCGGTCCGAGTCGGAGGAGCTGTCGGTGGGCGGGCTGGACAACGTGGACGGGTCCGTGTTCGCCCCCTTCGACTATGTGGCCCTGGGCCACCTCCACGGCCCCCAGAACGTGGGTTCGGAGCGGGTCCGCTACTGCGGCTCGCCGCTGAAATACTCCTTCTCCGAGGCGGATCAGGTGAAATCGGTCACCGTGGCCGAACTGGGAAAAAAGGGCGGGCTGTCCGTCCGGACGGTGCCCCTGGTCCCCCTCCGGGACCTGCGGGAGCTGCGGGGCGCTTATGAGCAGCTCGCCGACCGACGCAATTATGAGGGCACGGAGACCGGCGACTATCTGCACATCACCCTCACCGACGAGGAGGACGTATACGACGCCCTGGGCAAGCTGCGGGCGATCTACCCCAACCTGATGAAGCTGGACTACGACAACCTCCGCACCCGCTCCGGCGGGGTGACCGACGACGCCGCCGGGGAAGAGGACAAGTCCCCCCTGGAGCTGTTCGCCGCCCTGTTTGAGCAACAGAACGGCCGGCCCATGAGCGGGGACCAGGCCGCCCTCTGCCGATCGCTGATCGAGGAGATCTGGGAGGTGGAGACATGAGGCCGCTCAAGCTGACCATGTCCGCCTTCGGCCCCTACGCCGGGGTGACCGCCCTGGAGCTGGACAGGCTGGGCAAAAGCGGGCTGTACCTCATCGCCGGGGACACCGGCGCCGGCAAGACCACTATCTTCGACGCCATCTCCTTCGCCCTCTACGGCGGGGCCAGCGGCGGCTGGCGGGAACCCGCCATGTTGCGCTCCCAGTACGCCGCCCCCGACGCCGAGACCTGGGTGGAACTCACCTTCCTCTACGGCGGAAAGACCTACATCGTCCGGCGGAACCCGGAGTACCAGCGCCCGGCCCGGCGGGGGAACGGCGCCGTGACCCAGCCCGCCGACGCCGCCCTCACCCTCCCCGACGGGCGGGTGATCGCCAGGGTCAAGGAGGTCAACGCCGCCCTGCGCGACATCCTGGGGCTGGACAAAAACCAGTTCTCCCAGACCGCCATGATCGCCCAGGGGGACTTTCAAAAGCTGCTGATGGCCGACACCAGGGACCGGCAGGCCATCTTCCGGGAGCTGTTCCGCACCCGCCGGTATCAGGTCCTCCAGGACCGGCTCAAGGCCGAGGCGTCCGACCTGGAGCGCCGCTGCGCCGAGGCAAAGCGGGGGCTGGCCCAGTATCTGGCCGGCGTCCGCTGCGAGGCGGAGGACCCCCTTGCCTCCGAGACCGCCAGGGCCAGGGCGGGCGAGCTGCCTGTGGCGGAGAGCGCGGAGGTCATCCGGCGGCTCATCGCCGGCCACGAGAAGGAGGAGGAGGTCATCGGCGGCAGGCTCGCGGAGCTGGACGCCGCGCTGGCCGAGATCGACAAGGCCCTGGGCCGGGGCCAGGAGCGGGAAAAGGCCCTGGCCG
>CANQKJ010000075.1 GCA_947624465.1 uncultured Oscillospiraceae bacterium | reverse complement strand
TAGATGGACTGGTCCTCCCGCAGCCCCAGGTCGGCCAGCATGGCCTTGTGGCCGGAGCGCTTCATGTGCAGGATGTCCAAAAAGCCGATGTCCGCCCGGGTCAGGCCGGACTTGCGGAGGGCCTCGTCGATGCAGTGGTACCAGTTCTGCATGGAGGTGGAATTCAGCAGGGCCTTCATCTTCACCCCGTCCATCAGGCGGAGCTTGAAGTGCTCGCAGCAGTTGTCCACCCCGGTGGGGTCCAGGATGCCGCCCACCGGACAGCCGGCGGTGTGGACCACGGAGCCGTCGCTCATCAGGTGGGTGCCCAGCAGCAGGTTCCTGTCGTACCCCTTCCGCATGAGGATGGCGCCGCCGCCGGCGGAGAGGTTATACATGAAGGACAGGTCGTTGTCGGTGTAGTCGATCAGGTCGCAGTTGCGGTAGCCGCCGCACACCAGAATGTTGTGGCAGTCGTCGTCGGCAATCAGGATGTCCTTGGCGATCTTCATGGCGGACACGCAGGTGCAGCAGCGGTTCTGCACGTCGATGCCCCAGGCGTTCCGCGCGCCGATGCGGTCCTGGATGTAGCAGGCGGAGGTAGTCAGGGGGTACTCCTTCCATTCCTCCCCGAAGCACAGGATGGCGTCGATGTCCAGGGGATCGACGCCGGTGTTCTTCAGGCAGTCCAGGGCGGCCAGAGCGCCCATCTCCTGGGTGCCGTCGCAGGGATCCCTGGAGGGGACGAACTTCTCGATGATGCCGAGCTTGTTGATGACCGCGTCCTCCGACCACCTCCCGTTGGTGGCGGCGGAGATCTCGGCGGCGGTCATCTTGTTCCGGGGCAGATAGAGCCCCAGGCCCACGATGCCGACAGTGGGTTTCTTTTCCATCTGCTTTCCTCCTTTCAGTCGGTTTACCCGCTGTATTCAAGTAAAGCGTAAAATCGAATTACCATTCTACTTATCTGGCTGACAGACGCCCCCTGAAAGCCAGGTAACAGCAGGCTTAATGGAATTACGGTTCAACTTGCAGTATTAGAATACAATAATTATCCAGCCGTGTCAAGAACTATTTGTATAATTTGCGAAAATATTTAAAATTTGGCGCAATAATTTGTTGACATTTCTCAATACAAGCTGTATATTAAAAACAGAATGACGGTTCAGGTTATTGAATGAGGATTCAAATCAGCAGTGTCACGGGGAACGCCCGCCCCGGCCGCGAAAACAAGGAGGTCTCCATGAAAACCATCGACACCATTCAGATCGGCGACAGCGCCTCGTTCACCAAAACGGTGACGGAGAGTGACATCGCCCTGTACGCGGGCATCAGCGGGGATTTCAACCCCGCCCACATCGACGCCGAGTCGGCAAAGGAGGGGGTGTTCGGCCAGCGCATCGCCCACGGGATGCTCTCCGCCGGCTTCATCTCCAATGTGCTGGGCAATCAGCTCCCCGGCCCCGGGACCATCTATATGGGCCAGGAGCTGCGGTTCGTCAAGCCGGTGTTCATCGGCGACACGGTCACCGCCACCGTTACGGTGAAGGAGAAAATCCCCGAGAAAAACCGCCTGAAGCTGGATACCGTCGTCACCAACCAAAGGGGCGAGGCCGTCATCACCGGCGCCGCCACCGTCATGCCGCCCAGAGCGTGATAGAAAAGTTGTGGTCTAATCAGTCATAGAAGGGCATTTTATTTCAAGTTACAAGTTAATTGTTGAGGAGAGCACTTATGAAACACAGAGGTACAGGACGATCTTGTATTCGTATGCTTTTTCCACTACTATGTGTTTGCTGCATCCTTATTCTCCCGGTAATGGCCGGTACTGCTGACGTGACCTACTACAATACTGGGATACTTACGACCACTGAACAAAGAGAATTGTTCGGCTATGCCAAAGGTGATATAATTGTTATGACACCTATTGACAACGTGTTCTACACAGGAACTGAAGCTGAGGAAATGATACTTGATGGAACAGTAACGGTTATCTCAATTCCAGGTGTGGGTAGTAGTTCTATCGGTGTAGCTGCCTTTGCAAAACATATTGCAGTTGCTTTGGAACAGCCAGTAGCTGGAATAGTGGTGGGTTATGGAGATGGCTCAATCTACACCGAAGGTACACAAGGTTACTTTATTGGGCGTCCGTCAAATGTGTTGGGATCTTGGTATGAGGAACCTGCCTCGCAAACTTTGGTAAATTTATATACAGCCGGGGCCCGCCCCACTATGCTTGTGGGGCACAGCAAGGGTAATATGGATATCGCAAATGCTTTGTTCAAAATGTATAACGATGGAAATTCGAACTGGTATCAGGGGGTAATATTCAAAACCTTTGGCTGTGGTGTTAATATTCCTCCTGGAGTAGGAGAATTCAAACAGTATATCGGAACATTGGATACTCTGGGTTATACTAATACTGTAAGTTGGCGCAACATGACTTACGTTTATGGGCGCTACCATACAACAAACCCGTATTATTCGTTCACCTATCTTCCAATTGAGGATTATTTGTAAGCGTGGTTTTTTGAGGCAAGTTTGTGTGTGGATCCCTATAGGGTACGGTCTTCTGCCTTAGAAAAATATGCAGAACGAGTTTTATTTACAAAATCGTTCAGGATTTTTTCTTGACGAGCGCCATAGTTACCTCGCTGTAAACAAAGAAGACCCGTCAAAAATGATAACAATCTGCTAACTCTGCGTTCCACCCCTGGCTATTCCCGGCCAGGGGTGGTATTGTGTGTCGCTGAAGGAGGCGACCACCATGCCCGAATACCTGAAAGCCCTGCACGAACGGTTCACCACAGCGTCACCCGAAGCGGTGAAGGTGCAGCGTGAGCGGGACAGGATCCTTGCCCGCCTGCGGGGACAGCTTGGTAAGAGCCAGCGAGTCCTGCTGCTCCATCTGCTGGATCTGGAGGACGATTTGCGGGACCAAACCTTACTGGACAGCTTCGTCTCCGGCATACGGCTGGCCAGAGGGATCGAACAGGAGCTGGTCGAACTGCCGCTCTACTCCTTCGACGGAGAGAACGAAGAACAGGCAAGAAAACGAAACGGAGGTGAGTGACGATGGCAAAAAAGCGTGCCAGCGGCGAGGGGAACATCCGCAAGCGAAAGGACGGCCGGTGGGAAGGACGGTATACCGCTGGACATGACCCAAGGACTGGCAAGCGGATCATAAAGAACGTGCTTGGCAAGACCCAGGCGGAGGTCCGGGAAAAGCTCAAAACGGCGATAGCCGAGGCGGAACAGGTGGATGTAGCCAGGGCGGGGGAGTACACGGTGACGGTATGGCTGAAAACGTGGTACGAGCTGTACTCCAAGCCCAACGTCCGCTACAGCACCGCGGAGTATTACCGACGCAGCATCGAGCAGCACGTCATCCCGCGGATCGGGAACATCAAGCTGAGCCGGCTGACCGGCAGGGACCTGCAGAAGCTGTACCGCGATCTGCAGGAGAACGGGCGTCTGCGGGAGGCACAGAAGGAAAAGAGGCCAGGGTTGAGCAACGCCACCGTCCGGGGCATCCACATGATGCTCCACAATGCCCTGGACCGGGCGGTGAAGGAGCGGCTGATCCTCCGCAACCCCACCGAGGACTGCATCATCCCCAAGCTGGAAAAGCAGGAGATGAAGATCCTGAATCCAGAGGATATCAAGGTATATCTTAAAGTGGCGGAAAAGCACGGCGTCCTCCCGATGTTCTATCTGGAACTGGTCAGCGGGGTGCGAAAAGGAGAACTGACGGCGCTCCGCTGGGATGACCTGGATGTGGAGAGGAAAACCATCTCCGTTAGCAAACAGGTATCTATGCGAGACGGGAAGATGGTCATCAGCCGGCCCAAGACCGAGACATCTGTCCGTAGCATCTCCATCCCACAGGAGGCGGTGGATCTGCTCGTGCAGGAGCATGAAAAGCATCCAGACAACCTGTACCTGTTCCCATCGCCCAGGACAGGGGAGATGTACCACCCGGACTCGGTGGTGAACCTTCACAAGCGGTTCCTGAAGGAGGCGGGGCTGGAACCCATCCGCTTCCATGATCTGCGCCACACTTTCGCCACCATGGCGCTCCAGAACGGGGTGGACGTGAAAACGGTGTCCACCATGCTGGGTCACTACGACGCCGGCTTCACCCTCCGCACCTACACCCACGCCACCCGCGCGGCCCAGGAGGAGGCGGCCCAAAAGATGGGGGCGTTCATGGAGCAGATGGTATGACGGGCGGAATAAAATACCCCAGGACCGCGGGAGATCATCTCCGGCGGTCCTGGGGCCTTTTTAGTGCTTTCCGCTTGTGGGTCAGGGTGTGGGTCATGCAAATTATCAGACCTGTAAAGTGAGGAAGCATTACAAACCGATCCTTTCTGAAGGCCCATTGAAAATCGCTGAAAAAGTGAAATAACCTTGGAATATCGCCCGATATTCCAAGGTTATTGGAGCTGATGGTGGGAATCGAACCCACAACCTTCTCATTACGAGTGAGATGCTCTACCATTGAGCCACATCAGCATATTCGATTGTCTGGTAGTTACGAATCAGCTGCTCTACCGGCTGAGCTACACTAGCATATCCTATTCCGTCGACAGCGCATATTTTAGCACAGGCCCGCCCGTTCCGTCAAGAGCAAAATCCAGCCTCCGGCGCGGATTAGGGCGCGCTTGCCAAAGTTAAAATAAACTTAACGTTTTGACGCTTTACGCCGCCGCGCTTTTGTGGTATGGTAATAATTGATATTTTGCCGAAAACAGTTGAAAAGGGGGCGGGGCCATGGCGTCACGGCAGGGCAGGGGGCGGCAGCCCAAACTGGGCGAGGTCAATTACCGCAGGAAGATCGAGCGCGTCTTCCCGGACCCCCGGCAGGGGCTCACCACCCAGCAGGCCAACGAGCTGCTGGCGGGCGGCTACGGCAACGACTCCGGCCGCTCCAACGCCAAAACCACCGGGGAGATCATCAAGGAGAACACCCTGACCTTCTTCAACCTGGTGTTCGTGGTGCTGGCGGTGCTGCTGGTCATCGCCCGCAGCTTCACCGATATGTTCTTCCTGGTCATCGCCGTGGTCAATTCCCTCATCGGCATTATCCAGCAGCTCCGTTCCCGGGCCACTCTGGCCAAGCTGGACCTGATCTCCGAGGCCAGGGTAAAGGTGCTGCGGGACGGACAGTTGGGCACCGTGCCCGTCCGCAAGCTGGTGCGGGAGGATATCGTGGAGCTGGGGGCCGGGGATCAGATCCCCGCCGACGGCCCGGTGATGTCGGGCCAGGTGACGGTGAACGAGGCCCTTATCACCGGCGAGGCCGACCCCATCACCAAAAACAAGGACGACAAGCTGCTGTCCGGCAGCTTCGTGGTCTCCGGCAAGTGCCGGATGCGGCTGGACTTTGTGGGAGCGGACAGCTACGCCGCCCGACTGGCCCAGCAGGCCCGGGAGGACCGTGGGGTGGGCCGGTCCGAGATGATGAAGTCTCTGGACAGGCTGATCCGCTTTATCGGCTTCGCCCTGATCCCCATCGGCATCGCCCTGTTCTGCAACAGCTACTTCGTGTTGGAGGAGGGCTTCGCCGGCTCCATCACCTCTATGGTGGCCGCCCTCATCGGCATGATCCCGGAGGGCCTCTATCTGCTCACCTCGGTGGCCCTGGCGGTGTCGGTCATGCGGCTGGCGGGGCGGCAGACGCTGGTCCACGAGCTGGCCGCCGTGGAGACCCTGGCCCGGGTGGATGTGCTGTGCGTGGACAAGACAGGCACCATCACCGAGCCGGACATGACGGTGAAGGAGATTGTCTGCCTGGACGAGGCCCGGTTCCCTGCCTCGGTGGTGGAGGACACCTTCAACGCCTACTACAAGGCCATGGAGGCCGACAACGACACCGCGAGGGCTATGGCCGCCCGGTTCGACAAGGGCACCTACTGGCCGGTGGAGCGCACCGTGCCCTTCACCTCCGCAAACAAGTGGTCGGCGGTGGCCTTCAAAGGCCACGGAACCTTTGTGATCGGCGCGCCGGAGTTCATCCTGAAGGCCCGATACAAGGAGCTGCAGGAGAAGGTAAAGCCCTACCAGGACAAGGGCTGCCGGGTGCTGCTGCTGGCCAAGTGCGACCAGCCTCCCACCGCCGAGGGCGGCATCGTGGGCGGGGTGACGCCGGTGGCGCTGGCGGTGCTGAGCAATCCCGTCCGGGCCGAGGCCCCCGACACCTTCGCCTACTTTGCCAGACAGGGGGTGGCCGTCAAGGTCATCTCCGGGGACAACCCCTCCACCGTGTCCGCCGTGGCGGCCTCCGCCAACATCCCGGACGCGGATAAATGCGTGGACGCCGCCACTCTGAAAAACCCGGAGGACTATGACCGGGCGATCCGGGACTACACCGTGTTCGGCCGGGTGACCCCGGACCAGAAGCGCAAGCTGGTGAAGGCCCTCCAGAAGGCGGGCCACACGGTGGCCATGACGGGGGACGGCGTGAACGACGTGCTGGCCCTCAAGGACGCCAACTGCGGCATCGCCATGGCCTCCGGGGCCGAGGCCGCCTGCCAGGTGGCCCAGGTGGTCCTGCTGGACTCCAATTTCGCCTCCATGCCCCAGGTGGTGGAGGAGGGGAGACGGGTCATCAACAACATCCAGCGCTCCGCCGCCCTGTACCTGGTGAAGAACATCATGTCCTTCTTCCTGTCCCTGTTCACGGTGTTCGCCGGTTTCCCCTATCCTTTCTCCAGCCCCATCCAGCTCACCCTGATCAGCGCGGTGACCATCGGCATCCCATCCTTCCTGCTAGCCCTGGAGCCCAACCATGAGATCGTCAGGGGCCGCTTCATGACCAACGTGCTGCGCCGGGCCCTGCCGGGGGGCCTTACCAACATCGTGCTGATGGTGGGCATCGAGTTGTTCGTGTACGCCTTCACCTTCGAGCGGGCCACCCTGTCCACGCTTGCCACGGTGGTGATGGGGACGGTGGGCCTGCTGGTGCTGTATTACATCTCCAAGCCCCTGGACTGGAAGCGCTGGACCATGCTGGGCTGCATGACGGCGGCCTTTGTGGTGGCGGTGCTGGGGTTCGGCAAGGTGTTCCATCTGGTTCCCCTGGACTTCCAGGCCGCCCTGGTCATCACCGTGTTCCTGCTGTTGGCCCCGACAGTCATCTACGTGTTCGAGCGGGCCTTCGAGCTGGGCAGCGCCGCCGCCGTTCTTCTCCGGGACTATCTGCGGAAAAAGGGGTATCTCCCCGTGAAAAACCGATGATATTCAGGCGGCGGACACGCAGCGTCCGCCGCCTTTTCCGCCCGCTCCGCAAATCAGGCGGCTTCGTCTTGCAATCCGCCGGAAAATGGTAGAAAATAGAGTCAGACTACATACGCCCCTGCGCGGGGCGGGAGGGAGGTACTTATGAATTTCCAGCGCGGGCAAGTCAAACGCGAGGTACGGGAGGCCATGAAGCTCACCCGTCCCCGGCCCATTTGGGTCACCCTGTTCTTCCTGTTTATCGTGGCGCTGGTGAGCGGCGTCATCAACACGGTCGTGACCTTCCTGGCCGGCGGGGGCATCCTCACGTCCCCCGATCTGATGGGCGCCATGTTCTCCGGCAACTATGACACCATCATCAGCAACACCGGTCCCGCCGCCGCGGTGCCCCCCGGCACCGCAATCTACATGACGGTCATCACCCTCGTGGGCGCCCTGCTCATCAACCTGTGGGAGGCCTCCATGGACGTGGGCTACACCGACTACTGCATGGACATGGTGCGGGGCCGCAATCCCGGCATCGACAAGCTGTTCGCCATGATCCGCATGGCATGGCCCATCATCGTCACCCAATTCCTGGTGTGTGTGTTTGCCGCGCTGTGGAGCATCCTGTTCTCGGTGGCCGGCCTTATCATCATCGGCGTCGGCGGGGCGCTGATGAGCGCTTTCCCGACGCTGCCCATCATCGGCCTCCTGCTGATGATCGCCGGCGTGGTCGTGATGCTCCTGGGGATGCTCTGGGCTGTCCTCCGCTACGCCATGGTCAACTACCTGATCGTGGATCAGGGGGTCTCCGGCCTGGCCGCCATCCGGGAGAGCAAGCGGCTCATGCGGGGCCATCTGCTGCAATTTGTGTGGCTGCACCTGTCCTTCATCATTTGGTATCTACCCGGCCTCATCGGCAGCGGCATCCTGTCCGTCAAGATCGCTGGCCTCGCCGGAGAGACGGTGGGCAACGCGATGATCGGCATCATGGACGAGACTTACATGATGAACGCTGTTTATGACCTGATAGTCACTATGGCGCTGTTCGGGCTGTTCCTGCTGATCCAGATGATCCTGAACCTGTACCTCAGACCCTACGTCACCGGCACCGAGGCCCGGTTCTATTTCTGGCTGACGGGGGCCGACGTGTCCGCGCCCCGGCAGGACTGGACGCCCCCCATGCCCCCGGTGAACGGCCCTGGAAACAATACCTACACCTGGACCGACGAGTTCCAAAACGGCGGTCAGGGCACCTATTCCGGCACCGGCTTTTCCGCCCCGCCGGCCCGGCCCCAGGAGCCGCCCAGGGAGCTGCCCCAGCAGCCCGCCGTGCCCGGGACGCCTCCGGCGCCGCCCGCCGCCCCTGATGTCCCCGAGGCCCCGGCCGGCGCCGACGCCCCCGAGGATCCCTGGGACAAGCCCGACGACTCCTCCGCCAGGCCGGAGGGACCCGAGGAATGACCGAACCAAGACACAGCAAAGGAGTACGAGCCCCATGGACAAAATCAAGATGACCACCCCTCTGGTGGAGATGGACGGCGACGAGATGACCCGCGTCCTCTGGAAGCAGATCAAGGAGGAGTTGCTGGAGCCTTACATCGACCTGAAAACCGAGTATTACGACTTAGGCCTGCCGGAGCGGGAGCGCACCAAAGACCAGGTCACCATCGATGCCGCCGAGGCGAACAAGCGGTACGGCGTGGCGGTGAAATGCGCCACCATCACCCCAAACGCCCAGCGTGTAAAGGAATATGACCTGACACAGATGTGGAAGTCCCCCAACGGCACCATCCGGGCCATTTTGGACGGCACCGTGTTCCGGGCCCCCATCATGGTCAGGGGGATCGACCCCGTGGTGAAGAACTGGAAGAAGCCCATCACCATCGCCCGCCACGCCTTTGGGGACGTGTACCGGGCCTCTGAGTTCCGGGTCCCCGG
>CANQKJ010000074.1 GCA_947624465.1 uncultured Oscillospiraceae bacterium | reverse complement strand
TCCATCCGCGCCCAGGTGCTGAACCTGATGAAGAAGTTCCAGCGGGAAAAGGGCCTGACCTATCTGTTCATCGCCCACGACCTCAGCGTGGTCCGCTTCATCTCCGACCGCATCGGCGTCATCTACAAGGGCCGCATCGTGGAGGTGGCCAGCTCCGACGAGCTGTTCAACTTCCCCCTGCACCCTTACACCCACTCCCTCATCTCCGCCATCCCCATCCCCGACCCCCAGCTGGAGAAGAACAAGGTCCTCTACACCTACGACCCCTCCATCCACGACTACAGCGTGGATAAGCCGGAGTTCGTGAACATCGGCCACGATCACTGGGTCTACGGCAACCAGAAGGAGATCGAGGAGTACAAGGCCATCCGGGAGAAGGGCGTGCCCATGCAGCCCATCACCATCGCCGAGCCGGGAGACACCACCGCCCACACGGTGAACAACGCCAACGCCGTGGACATGGAGAAGGACGCTGAGTTCATCAATGTGCCCGCCCATGACACCGGCTCCATCTGGTACTCCGTCCTGTCCTTCCTGCTGCCCATCCTGGGTATCATCGGCGCCCTGCTCTTCCGGCACTTCAACTATATCCGCAACTACAAGGCCTGCTGGAGGGGCGCTATCGCCGGGTTCATCTTCCTGGCGGTGATCCTGGTCCTCTTCATCCTGCTGTTGGTCCTGGCTGTGATCTGATGGGCCGCACCGCGAAAAACCGAGATCTGCCTCATCTGCCGCCGGTGGAAAAGGTCGAGCTGTCGTCCAAACACCTGGCGCCGCGGATCGTGGCCGCCGCGCTCCTGCTCCTCATCGGGGCAGGGGCGCTGGCCTATGCCTTCGGCGCTTTTATGTCCGGCGAGGACGGCTGGCGGGAGATCGAAGTCAGCACCACCAATGAGCTGACCTGTGGGAGCGACTTCGTCTTCACCTACAACATCGGGGCCAGCGGCGCGTCCGCCTCCGCGGAGGCCAGGGCGGTCACCGCCCTGTATACCCAGGCCGCCACCCACGCCTACCGGGTGTTCGACACCGTGCAGAGCTGGGAGGGCGTGGGCAATCTCTACGACGTGAACCACCATCCCAACGAGGCCGTGGAGGTGGACCCCATACTGTACGCCGCCTTCTCCTTGCTGGAGGAACACGGCAGCCGCGCCCTCTATCTGGGGCCGGTGTACGCGGTCTACCAGAGCCTGTTTTTCTGCCAGGACGACGCCTCCGCCGCCAACTTCGACCCCTTCGTCAACGGGGAGATGGCCGCCTACGTGGCGGAGGGCGCCGCCTTCGCCCGGGATGCCGGCGCGGTGGAGCTGGAGCTGCTGGGGAACGACCGGGTGCGGCTCAATGTGTCGGCGGACTATCTGGCCTGGGCGGAGTACAATGAGACGGAGGACTTTCTGGACTTCTTCTGGCTGAGAAACGCCTTTGTGGCCGACTATCTGGCCGATACGCTGACAGAGGGCGGCTACACCTACGGCGCCCTGTCCAGCTGCGACGGATACGTCCGCACCCTGGACGGCAGCGGCACCTCCTACTCCCTGAACCTGTTCGACCGGGCCGATACCCTTCTCCAGGCCGGGACGCTGAACTACACCGGCCCCGCCGCCCTGGTGACCCTGCGGGCCTATCCCACCGGCGGCAAGGGTCTCTCCCTCTACTACCAGTGGGAGAACGGCGGCGTCCGCACCCCCTTCGTGGACCTGTCGGACGGCCTGAGCCGGACCTCCCTGCCCCAGCTGACCTGCTGGTCAAAAACCGCCGGCTGCGCCGAGATCGCCCTGGGGATGGCCCCCCTCTATGTGGGGTCGGACTTCTCCCCCGCCGGCGTGGAGGAACTGGCGGACAGCGGTATCTGGTCTGTCTGGTGCCGGGACCGGGTCCTCCATTTCAACGGTCCGGAGGGCACGATCACCCACCTTTACGACGGCTATACCCTCGAAAAATGACCAAAGGCCCCCGGAGAGGCTCTCCGGGGGCCTTGATTTGCGCTTGAAACAGGGGTAAAATAAAGAAAAACACAGTAAAGGAGCGGCCTGTATGACCTGGGACGACCACTATCCCCGCCCCCAGCTGCGGCGGGGCAGCTTCCTCTCCCTCCACGGCGGCTGGACCCTGAACGGCAGGCCCATCGCCCTGCCCTGGCCTCCCCAGGCCCCTCTGTCCGGCTTCGGGGCGGTGGGAGACCGGCTCCGCTATGAGACCTTTTTCGCCCTGCCCGACGGCTTTCTGCCCCCGGATCACAGACTGCTCCTCCACTTCGGGGCGGTGGACCAGGTGGCGGAGGTGTTTGTCAACGGCGTGTCCGTCGTCCGGCACGAGGGGGGCTACCTCCCCTTCTCCGCCGACATCACCGGCGCGCTGAACGGCGGCAAAAACGCCCTGGTGGTGGAGGCGGTGGACACCCTCTCCCACGAGTACCCCTACGGCAAGCAGACCAAAAAGCCCCACGGGATGTGGTACACTCCCGTGTCCGGCATCTGGCAGCCGGTGTGGCTGGAGGCGGTCCCCGCCGCCGGGGCCGTCCGGGGCCTGCGCGTCACCCCCGATCTGACGGGCGTCGACCTGGAGATCGACTCGGAGGCGGAGGAGTTCGCCGTCGCCGTCCCCCAGGCGGGCATTCTTCTCACCACAACGGAACGGCGGGTGCGCATCGACCTGCCCCGGCCCCGCCTGTGGACCCCCGGCGACCCCTTCCTGTACGATCTCACCGTCTCCACCGGGACGGACAGGGTGGAGAGCTATTTCGCCCTCCGCACCGTGTCCACGGCGGAAATCGGCGGCCACACCCACCTGCTGCTGAATGGGGAGCCGGTGTTCCTCCACGGGGTGCTGGACCAGGGCTATTTTGAGGACGGCTTGTTCCTCCCCAGGGAGCCGGAGGAGTATGCGCGGGATGTGGGCCGCATGAAGGAGCTGGGCTTCAACACCCTCCGCAAGCACATCAAGATCGAGCCGGAGGCCTTCTACCATGCCTGCGACAGGCTGGGGATGCTGGTCCTCCAGGACATGGTGAACTCCGGCGGCTACAATTACCTCCGGGACACCGCCCTGCCCAACCTGGGCTTCAAACAGCGGGGGGACACCCGCCGCCGCAATTCCGACTTCCGCAAGGCCTTCTTTGAGCGGCACGTCCGGGATACCCAGGCCCGCCTCTACAACCACCCCTGCGTGGTGGGCTACACCATCTTCAACGAGGGCTGGGGCCAGTACGACTCCGACCGCATCTGCCGGGACTGCAAGGGCCGGGATCCCTCCCGGTTCTACATCGCGGCCTCCGGCTGGTTCGCCCAGGCCGAGGGAGACGCCCAGAGCGAGCATATCTACCTCCATAACGAGGTGCTGGAGGCCAGACGCCCCGGCAAGTTCCTGTTCCTCAGCGAGTGCGGGGGCTATACCCGGCGGATGGCGGCCCACGATATGCCGGGGAAGAAGGTCTATGGCTACGGGGAGGCCGACTCCGAGGAGGCGCTCATGGCCAAAATCAGAGAGCTGTACGACCAAATGGTCCTCCCCTCCATCCCCAACGGGCTGTGCGGCTGCGTCTATACCCAGCTCAGCGACGTAGAGGGGGAGATCAACGGCCTCTACACCTATGACCGGACAGAGCGCAAGGTGCCGGCAGAGCCTATGCTGGCCATCCGGGCGGACATCGAAAAGGCCCTGGCCAAAGAGACGGCGGGGGCCGGGACCCCTTAAAGGAGACGACATGAGCTTTACCAATCAGGATATCCTGCGCATCGCCATGGCCCAATCAGCCATCGACGCCAACTGCGTCCCGGAGGATTTTACGCGGACCGAAAACGTGGTGGCGGTCTCGGCGGCCAATCCCGCCGCCCGCCGGTATCTGGCCCTCCCCTTCGACTGTGAGCTGATCTCCTACGGGAACAACATCGTGGCCTCGGTGGGGGAGGACTGCCGCGCCGCCGTGGAGGATTACATCAGCCGTTTTCCCGCCTTTCGCTGCTTTGAGACGCCCAACCTCCTCATCCTCAACGACGCGCTCCGGGCAAAGGGCCTGCGGGTCTGCTTCATGGCGGAGTACTTCCTCCCGGACCTGGACCTGCTGAGGCCCCTTCCCTGCCCCTTTGAGCTGCGGCTCCTGCATCAAAACGACTTTGACGGGCTTTACACGCCCCAGTGGTCCAACGCCCTGTGTGAGGCCCGCCGGGAGCTGGATGTGCTGGGCGTGGGCGCCTACGACGGCGGAACGCTTGTGGGGCTGGCGGGCTGCTCCGCGGACTGCGGGACCATGTGGCAGATCGGCGTGGACGTGCTTCCGGCATACCGCCGCCGGGGCGCGGCCTCCGCCCTGACCAGCCGGCTCGCCCTAGAGATTTTGGACCGGGGCAGGGTCCCCTTCTACTGCGCCGCCTGGTCCAACCTGAGATCGGTACGCAACGCCATCAGGAGCGGCTTCCGCCCCGCCTGGGTGGAACTGACCGCCAAACCCGCCGCCTTCGCGGCACAGCTGACCGGCGGCGAATAGCGCGCAAAAGGGCGGGGGATCGGCGATCCCCCGCCCTTTTTCACCTTTTTACTCCGGGTCGATGATGGGCGCCAGGTCGGCGGCGGTGGCCGCGATGTAGTCCGCCCCGGCCGCCTCCAGCTCCTCCCGGCTGCCGTAGCCGAACAGCACCCCGGCGCTGGCGATACCTGCGGCCTTAGCCCCCAGGATGTCGTGCTCCCGGTCCCCCACCATCAGTGGGCGGCCCTGGGGCATATCCAGCCGCTCCAGAGCTGCGCCGATGATCTCCGCCTTGTCACAGTGGGCGCCCTCCAGGTCGGCCCCGGCGACGACGGCGAAATATTGGCTCAGATCGAAGTGGTCCAGCACCCGCCGGACGAACACCGCCGGCTTGGAGGAGGCCACCGCCAGGGTCCTCCCCCGGGCCACCAGTTCGGCCAGCAGCTCCGGGATGCCGGGATACACCAGGTTCTCGTAGATGCCCCTGTCCCGGTAATATTCCCGGTAGATCTCCACGGCCTTCTGCCCCTCCCCGGCGGGGAGGCCCAGGAACTTCTCAAAGCTCTCGTGGAGGGGCGGGCCGATGAAGCGGTTGAGGACGGACAGGTCGGCCACCTCCACGCCGTAGCGCTTCAGGGCATAGGCCACCGAGTTGCGGATGCCCTCCCCCGAGTCGGTGAGGGTGCCGTCCAGGTCGAACAGGATGGGGTCGAATCCGCCCATTTCACTTCTCCAGCAGGGCCGCGCACTTTGCCAGCTGCTCCACCACCGGCAGATGCTGGGGACACATCTTCTCGCACTGATGGCAGCCCACGCAGTCGGAGGCTCTGCCCTTCCCCGCCGTGGCGGCCTGATAGTCCGCCCTGGCCTCGGCGGTCTGGCCGTTGGTCAAATGCTTGTTGGCGGCGGCGAAGATGTCGGGGATGGGGATGTGCTTGGGGCAGCCCTCCACGCAGTAGCGGCAGGCGGTGCAGGGGATGGCGGCGCTCTTGCCCAGGATCTCCTGGGCCTTTTGGATGATGGCCCGCTCGTCATTGTTCAGGGGCTTGAAGTCCCTCATAAAGCCCAGGTTGTCCTCCATCTGGGCCAGATTGGACATACCGGACAGCACGGTGAGCACCCCGTCCAGGGAGGCGGCGAACCGGATGGCCCAGGAGGCGGGGGAGGCGTCCGGGGCGTAGCCGGTGAACATCTTTTTCACCTCGGCGGGCGGATCGGCCAGGCGGCCCCCCTTCACCGGCTCCATGATGACGATCCCCTTGTTATGCTTCCTGGCCACCTCGTAGTTGGCCCGGGAGGTGACCTTGGGGTTCTCCCAGTCGGCGTAGTTGATCTGGAGCTGGACGAACTCGGCCTCCGGGTGCTGGGTGAGGAGCTTATCCAGCAGCTCCGGCCCATCGTGATAGGAGAAGCCGATGTGTTTGATGAGTCCCTTCTCCTTCTGTTCCTTCACATAGTCCCACAGGCCCAGCTTCTCATACCGGTCCACGCTGCCGGAGGACAGGGCGTGGAGCAGATAGTAGTCGAAATACCCCGCGCCGGTGCGCTTCAGGCTGGTCTCAAACTGCTTTTTGGCGGCCTTCTCCGTGGGGGCCGCCATCACGTTCAGCTTGGAGGCCAGGGTGTAGCTCTCCCGTGGATGGCGGTCCACCAGGGCCTTTTTGGCCGCCGCCTCGGAGCCCACGTACACAAAGGCGGTGTCAAAATAGGTGAATCCCGCCTCCAGGAACTTGTCCACCATGGCGGAGGTCTGCTTCACGTCGATGCGCACCGTCACCCTGGGCAGCCGCATGAGCCCGAAGCCCAGCTTGGGGGTCTCTTTCCCGAAATAATCGCTCATAAGTACACTTCCCATCAATTAGTTGTTGAGCATATATATTATAACACAACGGCACGCCTCTGTCCATCTGATTTTCTTCCGACAGGATTGCCTTTTGCCCGCGCATCCTGTATAATCACTTTAATGCGTTCGCATATCAAACAGGGAGGTCTTTTGTCATGTGTACCGCTGTCTCTTTTCTCACCGATCACCACTATTTCGGCCGCAACCTGGACCTGGAGTTCTCCTACAACGAGACGGTCACCGTCACCCCCCGGAACTACCCCTTCCGGTTCCGCCGGATGGGGGACAGGCCCGCCCACTTCGCCATGATCGGCATGGCCTATGTGGCGGACGGCTACCCCCTCTACTACGACGCGGTGAATGAAAAGGGCCTGGGCATGGCGGGGCTCAACTTCCCCGGCAACGCGGTCTATCTGCCCGAGGCGGAGGGAAAGGACAACGTGGCCCCCTTCGAGTTCATCCCCTGGGTGCTGGGCCAGTGCGCCACCGTGGCCGAGGCGAAGGCCCTCCTCGCCAATATCAACCTGTCCTCCATCAACTTCAGCGAACAGCTGCCAGCCTCCCCCCTCCACTGGATCATCTCCGACCGGGATGCGTGCATCGTGGCGGAGCCTATGGCGGACGGCCTGCGGGTCTATGAAAACCCCGTCAAGGTGCTCACCAACAACCCGCCCTTCGACTTCCACCTGCTGAACCTGGCCAACTACATGGGCTGCACCCGGGAGGAGGCCACCGACCGCTTCGCCTCCGAGTTGAGCCTGCCTTTGAGTGCGTACAGCCGGGGCATGGGCGGCATGGGCATCCCCGGGGACCTGTCCTCCGCCTCCCGGTTCGTGAAGGCGGCCTTCACCCGTGCCAACTCGGTCTGTGAGAAGGACGCCTGCTCCAGCATCAGCCAGTTCTTCCACATCCTCGGCTCGGTGGCCCAGCAGATGGGCTGCTGCAGGGTGGGGCACAAGTTCGAGTACACCATCTACTCCTCCTGCTGCGACACCGATACCGGCGTCTACTACTACACCACCTATGAGAACAGCCAGATCACCGGCGTGGATATGCGCAAGGAAAATCTGGACGGCGATACGCTGGTCAGCTATCCCCTGGTGACCGGCCAGCAGATCCATATGGCGAACTGAACCGACAGGACGTGACCGCTCTATGAACAACCCCTCTCAGGCCTCAAAGGAGACCTTTTTCACCCACGACCCCGCCTTCTATAAGACCTTTTTCGTCATGGCGGCGGCGGTGGTGCTGCAAAACTTGGTGGCGTACAGCGTCAACATGGCGGACAACATCATGCTGGGCAAATACGCCGAGGTGGCCTTGGACGGAGCCGCCACCGTCAATCAGGTGTTCTTCATGGTCCAGCAGTTCGCCCTGTCGGTGGGGAACACCCTGGTGGCCATCTCCGCCCAGTACTGGGGCCAGAAGCGGGTGGACCCCATCCGCACTCTCACCGGCATCGCCCTGAAGCTGTCGGCGGCCATCGGCGCGGTGCTGGTGGCCGTCTGCGTGCTGTTCCCCCGGCCCCTGCTGCGCCTGTTCACCAGCTCCGACGCCATCATCGCCCAGGGCATGGACTACCTGTCCGTCATCCAGTGGACCTTCCTGCTGTATATGATCTCCAACGCCCTGTACGCCGCCCTGCGCAGCGTGGGGACGGTGAACATCTCCTTTTACATCTCCATCGTGTCCCTGGTGGTCAACGTGGGGATCAACTACACCCTGATCTTCGGCAGGTTCGGCTTCCCGGAGATGGGGGTGCGGGGGGCCGCCGTCGGCACCCTCATCGCCCGGGTGCTGGAGCTGGTCATCGTGGTGTTCTACGTCCTCCGGGTGGACAAAAAGCTGCGGCTGTTCGCGGGTCCCTGGTGGAAGGGCGATCCCGCCCTGCGGCGGGACTTCACCAAAGTCTATCTCCCCAATATGTGCTCCCAGGTGCTGTGGGGGGTGTCGGTGCCCATGCAGACCGCCATCCTGGGCCACCTGTCCGACGCGGCCATCGCCGCCAACTCGGTGGCCACCACCTTCTATCAGTACCTCAAAGTCATCGTCATGGGCCTTTCCTCCACCACCGCCGTGATGATCGGCACCGCCATCGGCAAGGGGGACCTGGCCCGGGTCAAGTCGGACGCCCGCTCCATGAGCGCCGTCAACCTGGGGGTGGGGGTGATCCTGGGCGCGGCGCTGGTGCTGCTCCGCCGGCCCCTGCTGTCCATGTACAGCCTGTCGGAGGAGACCACCGCCATGGCGCTGAACCTCATCGCCATCATGGGGGTGGTGATGGTGGGGATGTCTTATCAGATGCCCACCAGCTTCGGGGTCATCCAGGGGGCGGGGGACGCCAAATTCGTCATGAAGATGAACATGATCTCCACCTGGGTCATCGTCATGCCCCTGTCCTTCCTGTCCGCCTTCGTACTCCGCTGGCCGGTGGAGGCGGTGGTCATGGTGATCCAGTCCGACCAGATCTTCAAGGGCCTGCCCACCTTCCTCCACTTCCGCAAGTACAAGTGGATCAAAAAGCTCACCCAGTGAGCGTGACAGAGGGCCGCGCCAAAGGCGCGGCCCTCTCTGCGTCTTATTCGAACTGGGAGGCGTACAGCTTGTAGTAATAGCCCTTTTCCGCCATCAACTGGTCGTGGGTGCCCTGCTCCACCACGTCCCCGTGGTCCATGACCAGTATCTTGTCCGCGTTCTGGATGGTGCTGAGCCGGTGGGCGATGACGAAGCTGGTCTTGCCCTTCATCAGCTCCCGCATGGCCTTCTGCACCTGCTGCTCGGTGTGGGTGTCCACGTTGGAGGTGGCCTCGTCCAGAATGAGCATCCGGGTGTCGTACAGCATCGCCCTTGCAATGGTGAGCAGCTGCTTCTGCCCCTTGC
>CANQKJ010000073.1 GCA_947624465.1 uncultured Oscillospiraceae bacterium | reverse complement strand
CGGAGGAGTGCCAACTGCATCTGGGCGGGAGTCCTGCGGTGTTCCTCGTTCAGCCTTCGGGCGATGGCCTTGAGGCCATTGCCGTCCAGATACAGAGAGTAGATGAGGCGTACCGTCTCGGCGGCCTCCTCCACAATGACCACCTGCTTGGTGTTCTTGTCCTTGAAGTACCCGAAGGGAGGGATCATCACGATGCCCTCCTTCTGCTTCTGCCGGTACCCAGTCCGCACCCGGCGGCTGCCGTCCCGTGCGTAGAAGTCATTGACCAGACCCTTGAAGCCGATGATCAGGTCGTCGTTCTCATTGAAGGTGTCGATGTTCTCGGTGGCGGAGAGGACGCGCACATTGTGTTCCCGGAGGTAGTCGATGAAGAGGGCGGTTTGGGTGCGGTGCCGCCCCAGTCGGGAGAGATCCTTGACGATGACGGCCTCGATACGGTTCGCCTCCACCGCCTCGTAGATCCTTTCGATGCCCTCCCTGTTGAAGTGCATCCCACTGACGTTGTCGTCGAAGGACTCCCCCACGATCTCATGGCCCTGGACCACGGCATAGTCATAGATGATCTTGCGCTGGTTGGTCAGTGAGTTCAGTTCCTCGTCCTCGTCGCGGGAGAGACGGTAGTACAGCCAGACCTTCACCGGCGGCGCCTCCTTTCGCACGACACAACATAGCACACTCGTTTCGGAATAGCTACGAAAAGAACGCGCGCGTTTTCAATTTCTACGATAGTGACAATCGTCATCGGCACCGTCCTTTTGATAGGGAAGATCCACGGCCAGGTAATCGTGGATCAGCATTTTGAGGAACTCATCGAACTCCTGGTCCGTGCCGACGTAGGTGTAGGTCACGGAGCCGAGGCGCTCGGCGTATCGGTTTTCAACCATAGTTGTGAAACTCCTTTCAGTACATATTCACGGTGTAGTTTTGCTTGCCCCAGCCGCCGAACTTATGTCCCATGGCCAGTTTCTTCAGCGCCTCCCGCCGGCGCTGTTTGCTGTCCGTCCACACGGGTGGGGATGGAAGGGGCGGCCGATCCGCCATCTGCTCCAGGCGTCTGCCGATTTGGATCAACCCCATGGCCGCCTCGCCCAGCCAACCCATGTCCGGCTCCTCCGTGCCGGGTGTGAACCCGACCGCCTGCCGGTAGGCGAACAGCGCCTCCAGGTTTTCTTTCAGGAACGTCTCGTCGTGGAGGCTGCTGTCCCGGCAGCGGTGGCCGTCAGGACAGAGGAACGTGATGTGCTTGCGGGCGTCCGTCCAGATCACGCCGTAGCCCTCCTGCTCCATGTTCTCGATGAACGTCTCCCGGTCCATGGCGTATTCCAGCGCCTCGTTGATGGTGTGAATGAGATCCATCTTCCAGCTCTCGCCCCGGATGCCCGCCTGATACTCGCCGGGCTTCATCCGTTTCTTCCGCTCATGTTTCCTGGGCTGCTCCAAAACGTCCAGCCCGAAGGCGAGGCAGATCTCATCGTTGGCTCTGCGGTGCTGGATCAAGTCCTCGGTGTTCTGGTGGAGCTTACGCCCGTCCGCGCAGCTCACGCTGTTGACCACCAGGTGATTGTGGAGGCAGTTGGCGTCCACATGAGTGGCCACCAGCACCTCGTAGTCCGGGAACTCACGCCGCGCCAACTCCAGCCCCAGGGCGTTGACCTCTTGAGGCGTGAGGTCGTCGTCCGGCGAGAAGGACTGGACGAAGTGGTAGAACTGGCGGCCACCGGTTTTCCTGAACCGCTCCTTGGTCATCTGCATCTCGGTGAGGGCGGAGGCGGGGACACAGTTGTGCCCGCTGACCAGTTGAGCGCCGTCCCACGAAACTTTTTTGAGCTGCGTGACGTAGCAGACCACCGCTCTCATGGTACCGGCGGTCTGCTTTTTGTTTCGCACCGCGGTGAAGGTCGCCATCACTCCGCCTCCTGAATGAGAGCGCGCACCGCGGAGCAGAGCGCGGAGTAGCCGCGGATCAGTTCGTCGCCCCGCAGGACAGAGAGACGGCCCATGTTGGCCAGCGTGGTGAGCTGGTTGAGATTTCTGCCCTGGGCCTTCAGTTCAGAGAGTACGGCGTCCAGCCCTTCCACCCGGATGATCTCTTTGCCCAGGGCACAGGCGGTGAGGTAGTCTGTGATCGTCATGCCGGCGGCCTTAGCCCGCCGTTGGATGGTGTTCTTGTCCGCCGGGGTCATCCTGGCGGTGATGATCTTCGTTTTCTTTTTCTGCATATGTGACCTTCTTTCTCCCCCTTCAGGGGGCAGGGGGTGCCGGGGCTTGCCCCGGCGAGGCGTCCGGCGTATAGCCGGACGCTATGCTTGCCCCACCCGGAGGGTGGGCTTTCCCCGTGTTTGAACCTTCTCTGCTTGCTGGCGAAACCTGCCCTGGCCCAAAAGGGCAACAACGGGCTGTTTTCGGGAAATCGTCCAGGATGGGTAACTACCCCACCCGGAGGGCAGGAGGGCCACAACGGGCCTCAACGGGGCAAACAGGGGCCGTCACGGGCCGTGACAGATGTGACGGCTGTGACAGGAATTTTCACACAGAGGCCGTATCATTTTTCCCGTCATTCCCGTCATTGCCGTCACTGGGACGGGCGCTGATGTGGAGCATTCGCGCGTCCCTGGTGCGGCTGGTGGTGATTTGGATACCGGCCTTGTCTAACTCACTTGCATATCGTGCCAGACGCTTTGAGAGAACGCTGGGAAGGATTTTTTCGCCGGTGTGCTGCTCCAGCAGTTCGCTCAGTTCTGTCGCGGTGCCATCGAAAGGAGAGACGCCGGAGAGAAAAACAGAGAGAGAATTCAGCGCCGGGTCGGCAGGAGGTGCGTCGTCGATGACTGGCGCGGTCAGTTCCCAGGTGTGAGTCTCTTTCTGGAATCGGAGCGGTAGCTCCCGGTACTCAATGTCCCGGCCTGTGCAGTAGAGCGTCGCCAGCTCACTGCCGCGCCGGTCCGGCTTCAGAACGAAACTGGAATCCGTCGCGCCGCTCAATCCCGTGGTGCCGGAGATCATGTTCAGAGGATCGTCGTCGATCATCTTTCGCAGATGGTGGATGAGCAGAATGGCGATGCCGTGTTCGTCCGCGATGTGTTTGAGAACAGAGAGATCCCGGTAGTCGTTGGCGTATGGATTCGCGTCTGGCGTCGTCCGCCGAACCTTTTGCAGTGTGTCGATGACCACCAGCTTTGTATCCGGGTGCTGGGCGAGGAATTGTTTGAGCTGTTCCTCCAACCCGGAACCGATGCCATCGGCGAGGTTGGCGAAGTGGAGCGTGGAGGGCGCGTCATCGGTCAGTTCAAACAGCCGCTGCTGGATGCGGGCGTAGCTGTCCTCCAGACAGAGATAGAGGACTGTCCCCTTGGTCGATGGGAACTCCCAGAGGGGGTCGCCTCTGGCGACGCAGAGACAGATGTGGAGCGCCAGCCAGGACTTACCGATCTTTGGCGCGCCGGCGAGGATGTGGAGGCCCTGGGGGAGCAGCTTGTCCACGACGAACCGCAGGGAGGGGAGCGGCGTGGACATCAGAGCCTCGGCATCAATGGTAAACAGTGTTTTCATAGATACCTCCAGGTAGGTGGATTTCCAATTTTTGTCCGGGATTGTATGGTAGCATTTCTCTTGACACCCGTCAATAGAAAATGTATAATTAGAAGCACATACACTATTGCTGCTGACACATTATCTATCGGAGGTCGCGTATGAGCAATTTGGGCGTACTGGGGAAGGACTTATTTGATATAGACCGCTCCCGCACACACACAAAGATCGAGTTCGGCGCCGACTGCTATTGGGTGGAGGACTGGACAGAAGTTCCGTATGGAGCTGTGCTGACTGAGGTACTCAACTTCGACCCCGCGCCGACGCGGGAAACGCTGGACAGGCTTGAGCGGGTCGTGACCGCACAGGACGGGGAGGCAGCGCCCCGCGCGTTTATGGATCTGGTGAAGATGTTTGCCTCTCTGCCATTGTACCGGTTCTATCTGGAGGACTTCCGTGAGGCCGCCAGCTGGCCGATAGAACATTTGGTGGTAGGTGGGGCACGGGACGCGTTTGCGAGAGACATTTCGAGCCGCTCTTATCAGCTGCCGGAGATCATGGAGCGGCTGTTGGAAGAGATCGCGTTCATCCAGCAGAGGTATGGCTGGTTTCTGGACAAGCTGTTCAGCGGCCCCCAGTTTGAAAAGAAAAAAGGCCAGAGGAAAGTTCCTCTGGCCAGGATGATCTGCAATCAATTTTTGGAGCCTTTCGTGAGCGGAGTCAGCCTGGGGGAAGATCTGTCGGTAGACGCGCCGCCGGTAAATATCCAATACGCGCTGCGGGATCGTTCCGGTCAGGAGCCGGAGGTAGTGGAGAAGCTGTACTTTGACCGTTTGCTGGATTTCGTCTATGTGGAGTTCATGCGGGGACTGCAGAAGGGGTTTGTCCCCAAGCGGTGCGCCAGCTGCGGGCGGTGGTTTTTGCAGATGCCGGGGACCCTCTTTTCTTACTGTGACGGACCCGCGCCGGGGCAGGCCGACAGGACCTGCCGGGAGGTAGGAGCTACGGCCAGCTTTCAGAACAAGGTACGCAACAATGAGATATGGCAGCTACACCAGCGGGCCTATAAGAAATACTATGCCCGCGTCATCAAAAAGACGATGGGGAAACAGGAGTTTGAGGTGTGGGCCAGGAATGCGGAGCGGCTGCGGGATCAGGCGCTGGAGGAGTATGGGTGCGCACGGCAAGAGGACCAGCCGGCCATTGTGGAGAGGCTCAAAAAAGAATTGAACACGCTGTGAGGATTCAAACCTTACAGATGATCTTTGGCGTTGATTGCGAATCGATTTGGAATATCCAGTCAACTGTTTCAGAGGGAGGATAAAAAATGTGCTGTAAATTAGATGAGGTGCTTAAACGAATTGACAGCCGATTACTAGCAAAGTGGTGGGGCTTTTATAGAGATTATTTTCAAAACGATATATTGTGTCTTCAGTTTATTTATGATGCGGTATTGCGCGAGCCTGTTGAAGACGGACAGGTTTATTGTGAGAAAGAAGATGAGCCAGGGAAGTTTGTGTCTGATAGTGGGGCCATCATTTGCGATGATGCATTTATTCCACGGAGAATGCTAAATGCTGTTGAGCGATTTGTTGCTGTTGCCAGAGATATGGAGATGATTCGTCATGGAAAAGATGTATTCAAGGTTGTGTTCCTTGTTACTTGTGTAGAAACGCTGCAAAAGCTAAAGGGGCAGGAAGGAACAAAAAAGGATCTATTGTTTGCATTTTTTAATGAGAACACATCCGATGAGGACAGAGAGTTTATAAGGAAGAGATTTAGGCACGACGATGAATGTGAGAAATGCGGCGAGGACAGTGAGGACTCTTTCCAGCAATTCATCGGAGTACTGAACGAATATAGAAATTGCGCTGCACATGAAGGAAACTATTGGGAATATTGTTTTAGTGATAAAGATGATGATCCAAGTCTACTATGTATCAAAATCGACTTAGATAATTACAGTCAAAATAAAACAAAGAAAAAAGATCATTGTTTCACAACACAGATTGGCTATCCTTCCTTTGAAAAAATATTCGTCCGAACTTGTATTAAATATATTCAAAAGCACATGTGAGGCAGAAAGAAATCTCAAATATATCTTCTGCCTTGTGCAAAGAGCATATATGTGGTATAATAAAACAAATTGGGAAGAAAGGCGGGGAAATAATGACCGTCGCTGTAAAATACCGCCGGAATCAGGCTGTAAAGCTGGCCGACGCGCTCAATGCCATTGAGGGCGTCCCTGTGTCGGACTATGCCCGTACTCTTTCCGCCTGTTGGGCGCGGGGCGAACTGACAGGGGAGCAGATGAAAAAAGCTCTGCTGGCCTCTCATCGGAAGCTGGCAGAGCAGGAGCATAGACGCCATGCGTGACCCGTATTTGTATGAAGATGTGCCGGTACTCCGCAATAAGCTGGATATCAGAACCGAGAAGACGCTGGATCTGATCGAGGCGGAGCAGTCCCGGACGAACATGATGCTGCTGTATGAGCAGGGCTTTTCAGACTTTTCATCGGCCGGCCTCTGTGAGATCCATCGGTTCCTGTTTGGGGATATCTATGACTGGGCCGGCAAGTATCGTATCATCAACATCCAAAAGGCCGAGAAGCTACTGGCAGGGCAGAGCGTATGGTATTCCAACGATGACGACATTGAGCGGGACTTGGACAAGGCTTTCAAGGCGATCCACACGTTCAACTGGAACGCTTGCTCCCGCGAAGAGTTTGTAGGGGCGTTGACGCGGCTGTTCCCTCCGCTTTGGCAGGTGCATCCCTTCCGCGAGGGGAATACCCGCACAGTCGTTATGATGATGACGCTGTTCGTGGAGGCACATGGATACTTTTTTGACAAGGATCTGCTGGCGGCCAGCGCGGGCTATGTACGGGATGCCTTTGTCATGGCCTCACTGGGTAAATATGCGGAGTATGAGCATTTGGAAAAGATCCTTCTGGATGCGGTCTGTACCGAGCCAGTACTGGGAGAGGACGAAAACCAGGTGCAGATAGAGGAGCAGGAAAAGTACCACAAGTATCAGAGAGAACCGTATACGCCGTCGCCTCATACTCGAAGGATAGATACGAGTAATTGATTATGCATACCGCTACGTCTGGTGTTATGTTGAAATGATTAACGTGAATTTGTCTTGTGGTATAGCTCGTTTGACTTGATATGTTATGCAAACGAATGACAAAAAAGTTTTGTCAGGAGAAGAAACAGGAACGGAGATATACTGATTCTGACTACATAAAGTACGAAGTGACAAAGAATACTGGGGAAAACTATATCGGCCAAGTTAACAAAGATCTTCACTGAGGCTATATCACGTAGATTCCCATAAAGCGATTTGTGTGGGTTCGTCCCCATTACCCGTATCAATTTAAAAGGGCGAGCTGTCATAGGCGGCGGCTCGTCATTTTTTACCAGTTAACTAATATTATAAAGAGGTGTCTAAATGTTAGAGGCAATGGGCTCTTTTGGAAGTGGTATTTTGAGCAACCTTTTATCCGATTCTTTAGGCAAGAAATTTGAGTTATTTAAAGACAAAAAAGCGACGACTGATTTTATTCAAAACCTTAGAGAATGGGAAATAGAATTTGAGAAACAAAATGATGGCACTGTTATTACAAATAGTGAATTCTTTTCGTATGTAAAAAATTTCAATGCAATTGAAAATATTGTAGATTATGTGCTTGAACCGAATGGAAATAGTGTGACTGAGGATGTATTCCTGAATAGTCTCAAGGAAGAGATGGTACGAAGAATTGAAGAAGTAACAAAAAAGAAATTATCGTTGACTGACAAGGATCTTATTCGGGATTTTCTTGCTTACTTGTTTGCCGCAACAAAAAATTTTCTTGTTGAAAAAGTATCTTTGGAAGATCGCGGCCTGTTATATATGATTTGTCAAAATAATGTCAAGATCGAAGGCTTAGTGAGAACCATTTCAGAGAAATTTCAAATGCAGGATGATTATATCCAGAAAATTGCGGAACAACTGTCCAGGGTTACTGAGAAGATTGAAATCAAGGAACATATCAAAGAGAAGGTATCCTCATGGAATTCAAGACAAATAAAAAATCTGGGGGATAGATATACGCCTGAGTTGAATATACCTGTTGAAATTATGGATTCTCTTCATGGAGCTTCTGTTGATAAACAATTTAAGAATAGTTTTTTTGATAGAATAGATAGTTTTTTAATATCAATGAGGCGGGCAAATCTCGGCGATATTTATAAATGTTGCGATAACATTGAGAAATATGTAACAGAATTAAACTTCTTTGATTTTTCATTAAGTGACGTAACTTCGATTACTTCAACTGTTAGCGACATCATAAATTTCCTGACAAGCAAGCTTGAGGAATGTTATAAAATCTCCAAAGGAAAGAAGAATATTGAAAGCAAAGCATATCTGCTGTCCGAGTGTTTGGGTGATGCCAACGATTTTTTGGACTATCTAACTAATACGACTGTTAAAGTGGCTGCATCACCATACATTGTTTTAACAGGTGATGGCGGTGTTGGAAAGTCGCACCTCATAGCCGATTTCATCAGTAGCTGTGATTCTTTAGGGCAGACAGCGTTGCTTCTCCTTGGGCAACAGTTTTCTGCGGGGATGGATGTCTTGGCGAGTCTTCCAATTTTACTCGGTTGTAACGTTACCTATCACAAACTATTTGACATATTTGAAGAGATTGCACATACACAAGGAAGCCGCGTTTTGATTTGTATTGATGCTCTTAATGAAGGTGCCGGGGTAGCCTTTTGGAATGGCGTTCTAAGCGGAGTTGTTGATTTTTTGAAAGGGTATTCTCACGTCGGGCTCCTTGTGTCTGTACGAAAACAATATGAGGAACCTCTTTTTGACAGGCAAGAAATACTTAGGACTCAAATGCAGCGAGTTGAACACTTTGGGTTTAACGATATAGAACACAAAGCGATGTATCAATATTTATCATTTTATGGAGTAACCCTCGATTCTGTTATATTTCCACTTTCGGAACTGAGAAATCCGCTGTTTTTGCGGCTGTTTTGTATTGCAAATAAAAATGCCCATATCAGTTTGGGCGAAACTTCATTGCCGTCAATTTACTCGAAGTATATTGATGTCATAGAACAAAAGGTTTCTGAAAGATGTAACTACAACAAATCATATAGGCTGGTCTCAAAAATAATTGACAAAATGGTTTCTAAACGTTTTGATGAGCATAATGGAGCTATTATGCTTTCCCTTGATGAGACACTTTCTGAGATTGTAGATATATGTAAAAAATGGAATGTTACAGCTGATGTGTATGGTGCCCTTCTTGCAGAAGGCGTCCTTGCACAAGGCTATACCTATGACAATGTTGAGTATGTTTATATCACATATGAAAGATTGGAAGACTTCTATTTAGCGCAAAAAATAGCTTCAGAGTATTCACAGCTAAGCAGAGAACGCTTTATAGAGAAGTATTCGTGGATTCTAAGAAGACCAGATATACTTCAATATTTTGGAATCATTCTTTCTGAAGACTATGGACGTGAATTGAGGGATGCCTTTTTCTGCGAAAAAGAAGAGAATACCTACTTTATGACTGAAGCGTTTGCTTATGTGTGATAAAGAAGCAATAGAAGTGCAAAAAATTTTGCCGTTCCTATCCGACACTTGGCCATTGTGT